>NZ_JBSVXD010000032.1:0-42835 GCF_054070755.1 Pseudomonas sp. SDO5591_S426
CTTTTGATCTTGTTTTTTTAGAATCAAAGTCAAAAGATCGCAGCCTTCGGCAGCTCCTACAGGGATCTATGAGAAGCGATCAATCTCTATGAATTCTTCGAAGAGTGATCTGCCTTCCCGGCTTCTGCTCAGTCTGAAGCCTTGGCGCAACGCCTCCGCTTGGCACATCGCTTTCTCCGGCGGACTCGACTCAACCGTCCTGCTGCACCTTCTTGCTCACCTCGCAAAATCCCAATCCCTGCCGGCGCTGAGCGCCATTCATGTCCATCACGGTCTTCAGGCTGTGGCTGACGCGTGGCCAGAGCATTGTCGATTGCAGTGTGAGGCGCTGGGCATTCCGCTGCGGGTGGTTCGCGTGCAGGTCCAGCCCGGCGCCAGCCTTGAGCGTGCGGCCCGGGAGGCGCGCTATGCCGCCTTCAATCAGGTCACTCAAACCAATGAAGTGCTGCTGACCGCGCAACACCGCGACGATCAGGCGGAAACGTTGCTGTTTCGTCTGTTGCGCGGGGCCGGAGTGAGAGGGCTGTCGGGAATGCCGCGCCAGCGTCGGTTGGGCGGAGGGTATCTACTGCGGCCATTGCTCGATGTCACACGGGTCGAACTGGAAGCCTATGCCAGCGAAAATCATTTGAGCTGGATCGAGGACCCTTCCAATCAGGATCGACAGTACTCGCGCAACTACCTGCGTCATCAGGTGTTCCCGGTGCTGTGCGAGCGCTGGCCACAGGCGATGGCGACGATGGCGCGCAGCGCCGGGCATCTGAGCGAAGCGCAGGGATTGCTCGGTGATCTTGCGCAAATCGACTTGAACCAGGCGAGCACGCCAAGTGATTTCGATTGGCTGGGCTTGCCGTCCCTGGAAATGGCAACGCTGGAAAAGCTTTCCGCCGCACGCCAACGTAATGCGCTCAGCCACTGGCTTGAGGGGAGAACTCGACTACCGGACACTGACCACTGGTCGGGTTGGGAAGATTTGCGCGATGCCACCGGCGATGCGCGACCGATCTGGCGCTTGGCGGATGGCGAATTGCATCGGGCGGGTGGGCGTATCTGGTGGTTGTCCGGTGGCTGGTTGAAGCCCTTGCCCATCGCAGGAACATGGCCCGACCCCGCGCTACCTCTGGCGTTGCCCGATAACGGCGTTGTCACGCTGACCGGGCAAATCCCCGATGGTCCCTTGCAGATCCGCTATCGTGAAGGAGGCGAGGCGATGGAATTGCCGGGTCGTGGTCATCGTGACTTGAAGCGTTTGCTCAACGAACGTGGTGTGCCGCAATTCGTGCGCGGCAGATTGCCGCTGCTGTTCAAAGGCGAGCAATTACTGGCGGTGCCGAACCTTCAGGGGCTGGATGGCGGTGCGGCGGGTGACTGGAATCTGCATTGGCAGCCACTGAACGAAGATCAAGGTTTGAGCTGAAAGGGGCTTTCCGGTAGACTACGCTCCCTTCTTGATACAACTTCTGTGGATTCGCCTGAATTGCAGGAGTTGCCGATTACCAAGCAGTCTTTGCTGGGCGATTCCAAAAAATGTGTAGCGAGCAACGTACCGGTGTTTCATCTTCCGGTCTGTCCCAACGCGGCGGTTTTTTTGAAAGGTGCACTGTGATTAATGCAGGTGATCGGGGGCTTCGGCCTTCCTTCGCTTTCCCCGGCGGCTCGGACCGCTTTAACGCAGACTTCTAGGGTTTTTCATGACGCGCTACATATTCGTCACGGGCGGTGTTGTTTCTTCATTGGGGAAAGGCATTGCATCGGCATCATTGGCGGCCATCCTGGAGGCGCGGGGACTTAAGGTCACCATGCTGAAGCTGGACCCGTACATCAACGTCGACCCGGGCACCATGAGCCCGTTCCAGCACGGTGAAGTGTTCGTCACCCACGACGGCGCCGAGACCGACCTGGACCTGGGCCACTACGAGCGGTTCATCCGCACGACTATGACCCAGAACAACAACTTCACTACCGGCCGTGTCTACGAGCACGTGCTGCGCAAAGAGCGCCGTGGTGACTACCTGGGTGCAACCATCCAGGTGATTCCGCACATCACCGATGAAATCAAGCGCCGCATCATCAAGGGTGCAGGCGATGCCGACGTGGCAATGGTCGAAATCGGTGGCACCGTAGGTGACATCGAGTCGCAACCGTTCCTCGAAGCCATCCGCCAGTTGCGTTTCGAAGTCGGCGCCAAGCGCGCGATGCTGATGCACCTGACATTGGTGCCGTACATCGCCACTGCCGGCGAAACCAAAACCAAGCCAACCCAGCATTCGGTCAAGGAACTGCGTTCAATCGGCCTGCAGCCAGATGTGCTGGTATGCCGCTCCGATCACCCGATCGATGTGTCGTCGCGTCGCAAGATCGCGCAATTCACCAACGTTGAAGAACGTGCGGTGATCGCGCTGGAAGACGCCGACACCATCTACAAGATCCCGGGCATCCTGCACTCCCAGGGCCTGGACGATTTCGTCGTCGAGCGTTTCGGCCTGCAATGCGGCGGTGCCGATCTGTCCGAGTGGGAAGCCGTGGTCGACGCCAAGCTCAACCCTGAGCACGAAGTCACCATCGCCATGGTCGGCAAGTACATGGAACTGCTGGACGCCTACAAGTCGCTGATCGAAGCGATGAGTCACGCCGGCATCAGCAACCGCACCAAGGTCAACCTGCGCTACATCGATTCCGAAGACATCGAAAACCAGGGCACTGCGCTGCTGGAAGGCGTCGACGCGATTCTGGTTCCTGGCGGCTTCGGTCTGCGTGGCGTGGAAGGCAAGATCACCGCCGTCCAATACGCTCGCGAAAACAAGGTTCCATACCTGGGTATCTGCCTGGGCATGCAAGTGGCCGTGATCGAGTTCGCTCGTAACGTCATGGGCTGGAAAGACGCCAACTCCACCGAGTTCGATCGTGCAAGCGGTCACCCGGTCGTGGGTCTGATCACCGAGTGGGAAGATGCCACCGGTGCCGTCGAAACCCGTACCGAAACCTCCGACCTGGGCGGCACCATGCGCCTCGGCGCGCAGGATTGCCTGCTGGAGCCGGGTTCGCTGGTTCACGGTTGCTACGGCAAGGACGTGATCGTCGAACGTCACCGTCACCGCTACGAAGTAAACAACAACCTGCTGCCGCAAATCATCGAAGCCGGCCTGAAAATCTCCGGTCGTTCCGGCGATGGCGCGCTGGTTGAAGTGGTTGAAGCACCGGATCATCCATGGTTCGTCGCTTGCCAGTTCCACCCGGAGTTCACTTCGACGCCACGCGACGGTCACCCGTTGTTCAGCGGTTTCGTTAAAGCTGCTTTGGCTCAACACCAGAAGAAGGCGTAAACCTGATGGCGCAGAAGATCATCCGCGTAGGCGATATCGAGATTGCCAACGACAAGCCAATGGTGCTTTTTGGTGGCATGAACGTGCTGGAAAGCCGCGACATGGCGATGCAGGTCTGCGAAGAGTACGTAAAGGTTACCGAGAAACTGGGTATCCCTTACGTGTTCAAGGCCAGCTTCGACAAGGCCAACCGTTCCTCCGTGACCTCTTACCGTGGCCCCGGCCTGGAAGAGGGCATGCGGATTTTCCAGGACATCAAGCAAGCTTTCGGCGTGCCGATCATCACCGACGTCCACGAGCCTGAGCAGGCCGCGGTCGTCGCTGAAGTCTGCGACATCATCCAGTTGCCGGCCTTCCTGTCGCGCCAGACCGACCTCGTGGTCGCGATGGCCAAGACCGGTGCAGTGATCAACATCAAGAAAGCCCAGTTCCTCGCGCCTCAGGAAATGAAACACATCCTGAACAAGTGCGTGGAAGCGGGTAACGATCAGTTGATCCTTTGCGAACGCGGTTCGAGCTTCGGCTACAACAACCTGGTCGTCGACATGCTCGGCTTCGGCATCATGAAGCAGTTCGAATACCCGGTGTTCTTCGACGTAACCCACGCGCTGCAAATGCCTGGCGGTCGTTCCGACTCCGCCGGCGGCCGTCGCGCCCAGGTCCTGGATTTGGCAAAAGCCGGCATGAGCCAGTCTCTGGCCGGGCTGTTCCTCGAAGCCCACCCGGACCCGGACAACGCCAAATGCGACGGCCCTTGCGCCTTGCGTCTGGACAAACTGGAGCCATTCCTGGCCCAGCTCAAAGCTTTGGACGAACTGGTGAAGAGTTTTCCGACGGTAGAAACCGCGTAATCCTCATTTCTCCGGTAAAGTACCGCACGATTTAACGCTCAGGCCCTCGGGCCTGAGCCTTGTCGTCTGCAAGACTGCCCGCTGCACCTCGCTTGCCGACGATTGAAGATTTCCTACAGCTGCGTCGTTTTCGTCAACTTTGGAGTGTTTACAACAATGGCTAAAATCGTCGACATCAAAGGTCGTGAAGTTCTCGACTCCCGTGGCAACCCCACCGTGGAAGCGGATGTGCTTCTCGATAACGGCATCATCGGCAGCGCTTGCGCGCCGTCCGGTGCTTCCACTGGCTCGCGTGAAGCGCTCGAGCTGCGTGATGGCGACAAGAGCCGTTACCTGGGCAAGGGCGTACTCAAAGCCGTAGGCAACATCAACGGTCCGATCCGCGACCTGTTGAAAGGTATGGACCCAAGCGACCAGAAAGCCCTCGATCTGGCGATGATCAAGCTCGACGGTACTGAAAACAAAGGCTCCCTGGGCGCCAACGCGATCCTCGCCGTTTCCCTGGCCGCGGCCAAGGCAGCAGCACAGGACCAGGACCTGCCGCTGTACGCTCACATCGCCAACCTGAACGGCACTCCGGGTGTTTACTCGATGCCGGTTCCGATGATGAACATCATCAACGGTGGCGAGCACGCCGACAACAACGTCGACATCCAGGAATTCATGGTTCAGCCGGTTGGCGCCAAGTCTTTCTCGGAAGGCCTGCGCATGGGCACCGAAATTTTCCACCACCTCAAAGCTGTGCTGAAGGCCCGTGGCCTGAGCACCGCCGTCGGTGACGAAGGTGGTTTCGCACCTAACCTGGCGTCCAACGAAGACGCACTGAAAGTGATCTCCGAAGCCGTGGCCAACGCTGGCTACAAACTCGGCACCGACGTGACCCTGGCTCTGGACTGCGCGGCCAGCGAATTCTACGAAGACGGCAAGTACAACCTGTCCGGCGAAGGCCAGGTGTTCACCGCTGAAGGTTTCGCCGATTACCTGAAAGGCCTGACCGAGCGTTACCCGATCATCTCCATCGAAGATGGCCTGGATGAGTCCGACTGGGCTGGCTGGAAGATCCTCACCGACAAGATCGGCGAGAAGACTCAGCTGGTAGGCGACGACCTGTTCGTGACCAACACCAAGATCCTGAAAGAAGGCATCGATAAAAAGATCGCCAACTCGATCCTGATCAAGTTCAACCAGATCGGCACCCTCACCGAAACCCTGGAAGCCATCCAGATGGCCAAGGCTGCCGGTTACACCGCCGTGATCTCGCACCGCTCGGGCGAAACCGAAGATTCGACCATTGCCGACCTGGCCGTGGGCACTTCGGCCGGCCAGATCAAGACCGGTTCCCTGTGCCGTTCCGATCGCGTCTCCAAGTACAACCAACTGCTGCGTATCGAAGAGCAGTTGAACGGTAAAGCCAAGTACAACGGCCGCAGCGAATTCCGCGGTTGATGTAAAAAGTCAGCGGATTGTGTCGGAAAAATCGCTACAGCGACGTTTTTGCCACTAATCTGATGCCTTATCAGCACAAGCCTGGTTCTTCCAGGCTTCGTGCTATCAGTAGCTTCATGTTTTGGTATGGCTGTCTTTTTTCACTGGATACCTGATATTCGATGCGCAGTCCCAATTGGTTGTTCCTCGTCCTGCTCCTGCTGCTGGCTGGCCTGCAATACCGCCTGTGGGTGGGTAATGGCAGTCTGGCGCAAGTGGCCGAGCTGAAGCAGCAGATCGCGGATCAGGAAGCTGAGAACCAGGTGTTGCTTGAGCGCAATCGGGTGATGGACGCTGAAGTCAGCGAGTTGAAAAAGGGCATGGAGACCGTTGAAGAGCGGGCTCGCCATGAGTTGGGCATGGTCAAGGACGGTGAAACCCTTTACCAGTTGGCGCAATGAACCAGACGTTACCGGCCTTCTGGGCCGTGATTCCTGCCGCGGGCGTCGGTGCCCGTATGGCCGCGGACCGTCCCAAGCAATACTTGCAACTGGGTGGTCGCACTATTCTCGAACACAGCCTCGGCTGTTTCCTTGATCATCCTTCCCTGAAGGGGTTGGTGGTCAGTCTTGCTGTTGATGATCCTTATTGGCCGAACCTGGCCTGTGCCGGCGATGCGCGCATTACGCGGGTTGAGGGCGGCTCGGAACGTTCCGGGTCGGTGCTCAATGCCTTGCTGCATTTGCATGCTCAGGGTGCCGGTGATGAGGATTGGGTGTTGGTTCACGATGCAGCGCGACCGAATCTCAGTCGCGACGATCTGGACAAACTGCTGGCCGAACTGGCTGACGATCCTGTCGGCGGACTGCTGGCGGTTCCCGCACGGGATACCCTCAAGCGCGTCGATAAACACGGTCGAGTTGTCGAGACCGTGGATCGCAGTGTGATCTGGCAGGCGTACACGCCGCAGATGTTTCGCCTTGGCGCGTTGCATCGGGCGTTGGCCGACAGTCTGGTGGCGGATGCCGTGGTTACCGACGAGGCGTCGGCCATGGAGTGGGCTGGTTTATCGCCGCGCCTGATCGAGGGGCGAGCGGATAATCTCAAGGTTACCCGGCCTGAAGATCTGGAGTGGTTGAGACAGCGTTGGGCTCACCGTCGCTAAAAGATCGCAGCCAGCGGCAGCTCCTACAGGGGGATCCGCAAATGAATGTCATACCCCAATCCCGTAGGAGCTGCCGAAGGCTGCGATCTTTTGATCTTAAATCCTGTACTCCGGCCGTTCGGCCAGTCCCTCCTTCAAAAAATCCACCAGCTTGCGCACCTTCGGCGACAGATGCCGTTGCTGCGGATACAGCGCCCAAACCGCTGTGTTCGGCGGTTGGTGCGCCTCCAGCAGCGAAATCAAGGCTCCGCTTTTCAGATGTTCGAGCACGTAATAGTCCGGCAACTGACATAGCCCCACGCCCTGTAACGCCGCGTCCAGCACCGCTTGCCCGCTGTTGCAGCGCCAGTTTCCCTGCACACGTTGCGAAAACTCCCGCCCGTTTTGTTCCAGTTGCCACAGGTCCGAGCTGCCGATCAGGCAGTTGTGACGGCTCAATTCCGACAAGCTGTGTGGGCGACCATACCGTTCAACGTAGGAAGGTGACGCACAGAGAAACATGCGTCGCGGAGCGAGGCGAGTAGCGACTAACCGTGAGTCTTGCAGACGCCCGAGGCGGATCGCCAGGTCGAGGCCTTCGTGCACCAGGTCGAGTTGGCGGTTGCTCAGTTCAATGTCGATCCGCAGTTGCGGATAAAGACCCATGAAACGCGTCACCAACGGCACGATGAAGCGTTCGCCGTAAGCCACCGCGCAAGTCATGCGCAACATGCCTTTGGGTTCGCTGGTCAAATCGCCCACCGCTCGCAACGCTTCTTCGCGCCCATCCTGCAAGCGTTGGCAATGTTGCAGAAACGTTTGCCCAGCCTCGGTCAGCGTGACCCGACGAGTGCTGCGATAGAGCAAACGGGTTTGCAATCGCTCTTCAAGGCGTACGATTTGTCGACTGACATGGGAAGAAGAAACCCCAAGACGCTCCGCGGCAGCGGTGAACTGGCTGCATTCGGCGACGGCGACGAATTCGTCGATCCCTTCCCAGCGATTTTCAGACATCAATGATTATCCCTGTGCAGCAATAATATTTTGCATTTGCCCAGATTATTCATCGTAAGGCCATGTATTACACTCCCTGTCTCGTTTTTATTCATTGGAGCATCACCATGATCAAGTCACGCGCCGCCGTTGCATTCGAGGCCAAGAAACCTCTGGAGATCGTTGAAGTTGATGTCGCCATGCCCAAGGCAGGTGAAGTGTTGCTGCGCGTGGTGGCTTCCGGTGTTTGCCATACCGATGCCTACACCCTTTCCGGCGCTGACCCGGAAGGCATCTTCCCGTCGATCCTCGGCCACGAAGGTGGAGCAATCGTTGAAGCGATCGGCGAGGGCGTGACTTCCGTCGCCGTCGGCGATCATGTCATTCCGCTGTACACCCCGGAATGCCGTCAGTGCAAATTCTGCCTGTCGGGCAAGACCAACCTCTGCCAGGCCATTCGTGCGACCCAGGGTAAAGGCCTGATGCCTGACGGTACTTCGCGCTTTTCCTACAAGGGACAGCCGATTTTCCACTACATGGGGACGTCCACATTCTCCGAGTACACCGTGCTGCCGGAAATCTCCGTCGCCAAGATTGCTAAAGAAGCGCCGCTGGAAAAGGTCTGCCTGCTGGGTTGCGGTGTCACCACCGGCATCGGCGCAGTGCTCAATACTGCCAAGGTGAAACCAGGTGATACCGTGGCCATTTTCGGCCTTGGCGGCATCGGTCTGTCGGCAGTCATCGGCGCGGTCAAAGCCAAGGCTGCACGCATCATCGCCATCGACATCAACCCGGCGAAATTCGAGATCGCCAAACAGCTGGGTGCAACCGACTGTGTGAACCCGAAAGATTTCGATCGTCCGATCCAGGAAGTCATCGTCGACATGACCGATGGCGGCGTCGATTTCTCGTTCGAGTGCATCGGCAACGTGCAATTGATGCGCGCCGCCCTTGAGTGCTGCCACAAGGGTTGGGGCGAGTCGGTCATCATCGGTGTCGCCGGTGCCGGCCAGGAAATCTCTACTCGTCCATTCCAGTTGGTCACCGGTCGCGTCTGGCGCGGTTCGGCATTCGGTGGCGTGCGTGGCCGTACCGAGTTGCCAAGCTATGTGGAAATGGCCGAAACCGGCGAAATCCCGTTGGACTCTTTCATCACCCACACCATGGGCCTGGAAGACATCAACAAGGCATTCGACCTGATGCATGAAGGAAAAAGCATCCGCTCCGTCATCCATTTCTGAGGTCTGCCATGAGCCTGGAAAATATCTCCTGCCAGAAAAGCTTCGGCGGCTGGCACAAACGCTATCGACATCGCTCCGACGTGCTTGGTTGCGACATGGTGTTTGCCGTGTACCTGCCACCGCAAGCGGAGCAGGGCGGCAAGCTGCCGGTGTTGTATTGGCTGTCCGGCCTGACCTGCACCGACGAGAACTTCATGCAGAAGGCCGGCGCCATGCGCATGGCCGCCGAGCTGGGGCTGATCATCGTCGCACCGGACACCAGTCCGCGCGGCGCCGATGTGCCGGGTGATCCGGACGGTGCCTGGGACTTCGGTCTCGGTGCCGGCTTCTATTTGAATGCCACGCAGGAACCCTGGTCGCGGCACTATCGGATGCATGACTACGTCGTGCAGGAATTGCCGGCATTGGTCGAAGCCCATTTCCCGGCGTCGGACAAGCGCGGCATCAGCGGTCACTCCATGGGTGGCCACGGTGCGCTGGTCTGTGCGTTGCGCAATCCGGGGCGTTATCTGTCGGTGTCGGCGTTCTCGCCGATCAACAATCCGATGGACTGCCCTTGGGGGCAGAAGGCGTTCTCTCGGTATCTGGGCGAAGACCGTTCGAAGTGGCGCGAGTGGGATGCCTGTGCATTGATTGCCGAGGCGGACGAAAAACTGCCGCTGCTGGTCGATCAAGGCGATCGCGACGATTTCCTCGCCACCCAGCTCAAGCCTGAAGCCTTGCAACAGGCGACCAAACTGGCCGGTCATCCGCTGACGTTGCGCCTGCAACCCGGCTACGACCACAGCTATTTCTTCATTGCCAGTTTCATCGAAGATCACTTGCAACATCACGCGCATGCTCTACGCACTCAATAGCAGGTAGAATCACGCCCTGACAAAAATCGGGGCGTTTTTTTATGCGTATTGGCCACGGCTATGATGTGCACCGTTTCGCTGAAGGCGATTTCATTACTCTGGGCGGCGTGCGGATCGCACACAGCTTCGGGCTGCTCGCTCATTCCGACGGTGACGTCCTGCTGCACGCCTTGAGCGATGCCTTGCTCGGCGCTGCTGCGCTGGGTGACATCGGCAAGCATTTCCCGGATACCGACCCGCAATTCAAAGGCGCCGACAGCCGTGCGCTGTTGCGTCATGTCGTCGCACTGATCCACGCGAAGGGCTGGAAGGTCGGCAACGTCGATAACACCATCGTTGCCCAGGCGCCGAAAATGGCGCCGCATATCGAATCGATGCGTGCGCTGATTGCCGCGGATCTTCAAGTTGAGTTGGATCAAGTGAACGTAAAAGCTACCACCACCGAAAAGCTTGGCTTTGTCGGTCGCGAAGAAGGCATTGCCGTGCATTCCGTTGCCTTGTTGCTGCGCGCATGAACGAACTGCAACTACTCGGCCCGCGTGCCTATGGCGAAGCCCTCGGCACAGCGGTACTGAAGGCGATCGCGGAAGATTTCCAGGTCGATGAAGTCCTTGATATTCCCCTGAGCGGCGACGGCGAACACCTGTGGATCTGGGTGGAGAAGCGCGGCCTGAATACTGAGGAGGCGGCACGGCGGATCGCTAAAGCTGCCGGCGTGCCGCTGCGCACCGTCAGCTATGCCGGGCTCAAGGATCGTCAGGCGCTGACGCGCCAGTGGTTCAGCGTGCAACTGCCGGGCAAGGCCGACCCGGATTTGTCCGCGGCAGAAAACGACACGCTGAAAATCCTCAAGACCAGCCGACACAAACGCAAGCTGCAACGCGGTGCGCACTCGGCCAACGGTTTCACTTTGCGCCTGACTCAGTTCGCCGGTGACAAGGCTGCCATCGAAGAGCGCCTGCAACTGATCGTCAAACACGGCATCCCCAATTATTTCGGCGCGCAGCGCTTCGGGCATGACGGCGGTAACGTGGTCGACGCCCGTGCCTGGGCTGCGCGCAAGGCCTTGCCGGAGCAGCGTAACGTGCGTTCGCGTCTGCTCTCGACCGCCCGCAGTTTTCTGTTCAATCAGGTGTTGGCCGCGCGTGTCGCCGACGGCACCTGGCAGCGCGCCCAGGTCGGTGACCTGCTGGCGTTCACTGATAGCCGCAGCTTCTTTCCGGCCGGTGAGGCCGAGTGCAGCGACCCGCGTCTGGCGATTCTCGATCTGCATCCGACCGGCCCGCAGTGGGGCGAAGGTGACTCGCCGGCCACGGGCGCTGTCCATGAACTGGAGCAGGCGATTGCCGCGCGCGAAGCAGACCTTCGCGATTGGTTGATCAACGCCGGTATGAGCCACGAACGTCGCATCCTGCGGCTGCCCATTGGTGGGTTGACGTGGCATTATCCCGAGCCTGACATTCTGCAACTGGAATTCGTCCTTCCGGCCGGATGCTTCGCCACCGTATTGGTGCGCGAGCTCGTTGATCTGGTGCCGGTGGGGCAGACGGACAGCCCATGCGTATTCTGATTTCTAACGACGATGGGGTAACCGCACCCGGTCTCGCCGCGCTTTATGCTGCGCTGGCGGATTACACCGAATGCGTGGTTATCGCCCCGGACCAGGACAAAAGCGGCGCCAGCAGCTCGCTGACGCTCGACCGCCCGTTGCACCCGCAGACGCTGGGCAACGGCTTTATCAGCGTCAACGGTACTCCCACCGATTGCGTGCACCTGGGCCTTAACGGCTTGCTGGAGCGCGAAGCGGACATGGTGGTTTCCGGGATCAACCTGGGCGCCAACCTGGGGGACGATGTGCTGTATTCCGGCACGGTGGCGGCAGCTTTGGAAGGGCGTTTTCTCGAGTGTCCTGCGTTCGCCTTTTCGTTGGTCTCACGACAAGTCGAGAACCTTCCTACAGCGGCGTACTTTGCGCGAAAACTGGTCGAGGCCCATGCTGATCTCGACTTGCCACCGCGCACGGTACTGAACGTGAACATTCCCAACTTGCCGCTGGAACACATCCGCGGCATTCAGTTGACCCGCCTCGGGCATCGCGCCCGCGCCGCAGCGCCGATCAAAGTGGTCGACCCGCGGGGCAAGGCAGGTTACTGGATCGCCGCAGCAGGGGACGCCGAAGACGGTGGGCCAGGCACCGATTTCCATGCTGTCATGCAGGGGTATGTTTCGATCACCCCGTTGCAACTGGATCGCACCTTCAACGATGCCTTCAGAAGTCTTGATGGCTGGCTGGAGGGGCTGCGCTGATGACTCGTGGACAAGACGATATGCTGCATCGCGGCATCGGCATGACCTCGCAGCGGACCCGCGAGCGGTTGATTCAGCGTCTGTACGAGGAAGGAGTCTCCAACGCCAAGGTGCTGGAAGTCATCCGTCGTACACCGCGTCACCTGTTCGTCGACGAGGCACTGGCGCACCGGGCCTACGAGGATACCGCGCTGCCGATCGGCCATAACCAGACCATCTCCCAGCCTTATATGGTGGCTCGCATGAGCGAGTTGCTGCTGGAAGCCGGGCCGCTGGACAAGGTCATGGAGATCGGCACGGGTTCGGGTTATCAGACGGCGGTGTTGTCGCAACTGGTCGAGCGGGTTTTTTCCGTGGAGCGCATCAAGGTGCTGCAAGACCGGGCCAAGGAACGCCTGATCGAGTTGAACCTGCGTAACGTGGTTTTCCGCTGGGGCGATGGCTGGGAAGGGTGGCCGGCGTTGGCACCGTACAACGGCATCATCGTGACGGCGGTGGCCACCGATGTGCCCCAGGCCTTGCTCGATCAATTGGCGCCAGGGGGGCGTCTGGTGATCCCGGTCGGCTCCGGTGAGGTGCAACAATTGCTGCTGATCATTCGAGAAGAACAGGGTTTTTCCAGACGGGTTCTGGGGAACGTTCGCTTCGTTCCATTGCTCAACGGGCCACTGGCCTGAGCATTTATTTCAGCGCGCTGAATTCTCTTCGATGGCCTTTGTCTTACAGCGGCGTCGATTGGTTAAACGGGTTGTTTTGTCAGACAGCAAACGTGTGCGCGATGCCATTTCGCTTCATTAAGGGTAAAGCTTGCACGGCCCGTTATACTTGCGACATTTCGTGCCGGAACACGGCAAATCACATTTTCAGCCACCACAAAGGGAGCGGCGGGTGAGTCTCACAGTCATAGCGCAGCGTATGGGTAAAACGAGCTTTCAGCGCCTGGTGACTGGCCTTGTCATGAGCACCTTGCTGGTCGGTTGTTCCAGCAACAAATCCAGCGACGTGCGCGTCGTCGACCGCAACAATGCCGCCGCCCAGCGTCCGGCAGTGACGACCGGGCAATACGTCGTTCGACCGAAAGACACCTTGTTCTCGATCGCTTTCCGCTACGGCTGGGACTACAAGGCCCTGGCTGCACGCAACAACATCCCGGCGCCTTACACGATCCATCCGGGTCAGACGATTCGCTTCGATGGCCGCACCGGTTCAACGCCGACAACGGTGGTCAGTTCCTCGAATTCAACACCTTCCTCTTCGAGTAAAACCACGGTCATTCGTCGTCCCGTCGACGGTGGCACTCCCACCACGGCGGTGGTTGTACCGTCCGTCGCCAACAAGCCGGCACCCGCTCCATTGCCTCCTCCGGGCCCGGCCCCGACCGGCTGGGGATGGCCATCTAATGGCATTTTGATTGGAAAATTCTCTTCAAACGGTAGTTTGAATAAAGGAATTGATATCGCCGGAGATTTGGGACAGCCTGTTTTAGCTGCGTCTGATGGGACGGTGGTATACGCCGGGAGTGGCTTAAGGGGCTACGGCGAATTAGTCATCATCAAACACAGCGAAACCTACGTCAGTGCCTACGGACATAACCGCAGGCTGTTGGTTCGGGAGGGGCAGCAGGTCAAGGTCGGACAGACAATTGCCGAAATGGGGTCAACGGGTACAGACCGGGTGAAACTGCATTTTGAGATTCGCCGCCAAGGTAAACCTGTAGATCCACTGCAATTCCTGCCGCGTCGTTGATCGCTTCCAGCCTGTTCCGTCACGTAGAGGGGACAGGCTCCAGCGTTGCCAAGGATAAAGGCGCCGCTTGAGCTTGAGGTCGAACTCACCAAAGGACTATAACAATGGCTCTCAGTAAAGAAGTGCCGGAGTTTGACATCGACGATGAGGTTCTCCTGATGGAGACCGGCATCGGTACGGATTCGATGTCGAATGATGAAGGGGCGGCTCCACCTTCCGTTCGTGCCAAATCCAAACACTCCGCGTCGTTGAAGCAACACAAGTACATTGACTACACGCGGGCACTTGATGCCACGCAGCTGTACCTCAATGAAATCGGCTTTTCCCCTCTGTTGTCCCCCGAAGAAGAAGTTCATTTTGCGCGACTTTCGCAAAGTGGCGATCCGGCCGGGCGCAAACGCATGATTGAAAGTAACCTTCGGCTGGTGGTGAAAATCGCCCGGCGTTACGTCAATCGTGGCTTGTCGCTGCTCGATCTGATCGAAGAGGGCAACCTCGGCTTGATCCGGGCGGTGGAGAAGTTCGACCCTGAACGCGGCTTCCGCTTTTCGACCTACGCAACCTGGTGGATTCGTCAGACCATCGAGCGCGCGATCATGAATCAGACCCGGACCATCCGGTTGCCGATCCATGTGGTCAAAGAGCTCAACGTGTACCTGCGGGCTGCACGGGAGCTGACGCAAAAACTCGACCATGAACCCTCACCCGAAGAAATCGCCAACCTGCTGGAAAAACCGGTGGGAGAGGTCAAGCGCATGCTGGGCCTGAACGAGCGGGTTTCTTCGGTCGACGTCTCGCTGGGTCCGGATTCGGATAAAACCCTGCTGGACACCCTTACCGACGATCGCCCAACCGATCCATGCGAACTGTTGCAGGATGACGACCTGTCCCAGAGCATCGATCAATGGCTCTCGGAGCTGACCGACAAGCAGCGCGAAGTGGTTGTACGCCGCTTCGGCCTGCGCGGTCACGAGAGCAGTACCCTTGAAGACGTAGGCCTGGAAATTGGCCTGACCCGGGAACGGGTCAGACAGATTCAGGTTGAAGGCCTGAAGCGTCTTCGGGAGATCCTGGAGAAAAACGGCCTGTCGAGCGAGTCGCTGTTTCAGTAACCGACGCGTGTAACAGGTAACAAAAAGCCCCGACTGGTTCGGGGCTTTTTGTTGCCCGAACGAAGTCGGTCGCACGACTGTGCAATCAGCGCAGGTTTGTAGTCTTGCGTTGTAAGCCTTTGCTTACTGTTTCGTAAGTGTTCGTTATTTTTACACTGTGGTAGTCGGCAGGGCTTTCTTTTGAATTGAGACATGCCATTGAAAAATAACGGTATTTATAAAGATTAACGGCGTGTGACAGCGTGCCACGGTACTTGAGAGCGGTTGCTCTGATCCGGGATCGCTTTAGTATCTGGGTTGTGTCGACGGACAGACACGCCCTTCAAGGATGAGGGGAACGGAAATCGCAGGACGCGATTCATCAGGACGATGAAAAGGAACACAGGGAATAAGGAAAAAATGTGGGCGGGTCAAACCGCCCCTTTTTTTCGCCCGCAGAAAAGCAAAAAGGCCCTTGTGGGGCCTTTTTCGGGAACGCGGGGGTAATCAGCGTTCGAGGTGTTCCAGCTTGCTGCTACCTATAGATTTGTTGATGACGCGATCGAACTCTTCGGCATCAGGCAACGAATCTTTCTTCTCGGTGATGTTCGGCCAGATTTCAGCCAGCTCAACGTTCAGCTGAATGAAGTTTTCCATGCCGGCAGGGATTTCATCTTCGGAGAAGATGGCCACAGCAGGGCATTCAGGTTCGCACAGTGCGCAGTCGATGCACTCATCCGGGTGAATCACCAGGAAATTTGGGCCTTCGTAAAAGCAGTCCACCGGACAGACTTCTACGCAGTCGGTGTACTTGCACTTGATGCAGTTGTCGGTGACGACGAAGGTCATTTCTAATTTTCTCCTCAGGCGCGGCTTGCTGCGCCCCTTCACGTGGGGGTCGCATGGTTTGGGAGCGATAGTCTGCAGGCCAGGCTAAAGCCTGCAGCATCCCAAACCGCGCGAGATTCTAACAGCTTGCAAGGCTATGCGTTAGATCCGTGTCTTTAGTGTATAGAGCATTTCGAGTGCACGACGCGGCGTCATGTCGTCCAGGTCGAGCTTGGCCAGTTCATCCAGCACCGGATGCGGCAGACTGGCGAACATGTCGCTCTGCTGCGGCGCGGCCGGTTTGCCTTTGGTTGGCTTGGGCATTTCATGGGGCAGG
This sequence comes from Pseudomonas sp. SDO5591_S426, assembly GCF_054070755.1. Lineage (NCBI taxonomy): Bacteria > Pseudomonadati > Pseudomonadota > Gammaproteobacteria > Pseudomonadales > Pseudomonadaceae > Pseudomonas > Pseudomonas sp. SDO5591_S426. The sequence continues at coordinate 16,144 of NZ_JBSVXD010000032.1, forward strand.
GCGGTGTCTTCGAGACGGCTCAAATGCTCACGTGCGCGCACGATCACTTCGCTTGGCACACCGGCCAACTGCGCCACCGCCAAGCCGTAGCTCTGGCTGGCAGGCCCCGGCAGCACGTGGTGCAGGAACACGATGCGTTCGTTGTGCTCGGTGGCATTGAGGTGCACGTTGGCCACCAGCGGCTGGGCTTCCGGCAGGACCGTCAGCTCAAAGTAGTGGGTGGCGAACAGCGTGTAGGCGCGCAGGTGCGCCAGCCGTTCCGCCGCCGCCCAAGCCAGGGACAAGCCGTCGAAAGTACTGGTGCCGCGGCCGACCTCGTCCATCAGCACCAGGCTGCGTTCGGTGGCGTTGTGCAGGATGTTCGCGGTTTCGCTCATTTCGACCATGAAGGTCGAACGCCCGCCGGCCAGGTCATCGCTGGAACCGATTCGGGTGAAGATGCGGTCGACCAGCGACAACTCACAACTGGCTGCCGGCACGAAGCTGCCGATGTGCGCCAGCAGCACGATCAAAGCGGTCTGGCGCATGTAGGTGGATTTACCGCCCATGTTCGGACCGGTGATCACCAGCATGCGCGTGTTGTCGTCGAGGCTCAGGTCGTTGGCCACGAACGGCGTGGTCAAAACCTGTTCGACCACTGGGTGACGACCCTGGGTAATGCGCATGCACGGCTCGCTGACGAAGCGCGGGCAGTTCAGGTCGAGGTTCAGTGCACGCTCGGCCAGGTTGCTCAAAACGTCCAGCTCAGCGAGAGCGCCGGCGGTGTCCTGCAACGGCGGCAATTGCGAGATCAGGTCTTCAAGCAAGGCTTCATAGAGCATTTTCTCACGAGCCAGCGCACGGCTCTTGGCCGACAGCGCCTTGTCTTCGAAGGCCTTTAGTTCCGGCGTGATGAAACGTTCGGCGCCTTTGAGCGTTTGGCGACGGATGTAATCGGCCGGCGCCGATTCAGCTTGCTTGCTCGGCAGTTCGATGAAGTAACCGTGGATGCGGTTATAGCCGACCTTCAGGTGCGACAGGCCGGTACGGGCCTTTTCGCGGGCTTCGAGGTCGATCAGGAATTGCCCGGCGTTCTCGCTCAACGATTGCAGTTCATCGAGTTCGCTGTCGTAGCCGGTCTTCAACACGCCACCGTCGCGGATCACCGCCGGCGGGTTGTCGATGATGGCTTTTTCCAGCAGCGCCGCCAGTTCCGGGTAGGTGCTGGTGGTCGTCGCCAGTTGTTGCAGGTGCGGGGCTTCCAGTTCAGTCATCGCCACTTGCAGCGCTGGCAGTGCGCCGAGGGCATCACGCAGACGTGCGAGGTCACGCGGGCGGGCATTGCGCAGGCCGATTCGCGCGAGAATCCGCTCGATGTCACCAATTTCCTTGAGCTGCGGTTGCAGCTTCTCGAAACGGTACGCGTCGAGCAGGCAAGTGATCGACGTCTGGCGTGCCAGCAAAACGGTCAGATCGCGCAGCGGACGGTTCAGCCAACGGGTCAGCAGACGGCTGCCCATGGCGGTCTGGCAACGGTCGACCACCGATTGCAACGTGTTGTCACGACCGCCGGAGAGGTTGGTGTCCAGCTCCAGGTTGCGACGGCTGGCGCCGTCGAGCACCACGGTGTCGTCCAGGCGTTCATGGCGCAGGCTGCGCAAGTGCGGCAGGGCGGTGCGCTGGGTTTCTTTGGCGTAGGCCAACAGGCAACCGGCGGCGCCGATGGCGAGCGTCAGGTTTTCGCAGCCGAAGCCTTTGAGGTCTTGGGTAGAAAATTGCTGGCAAAGACTTTTCAACGCCGAATCACGCTCGAAATCCCACGGCGCACGGCGACGAACCCCACGACGCTTTTCCGCTGGCAAATCCTTCGGCCAGTCATCCGGGATCAACAGCTCTACAGGATTGACCCGCTCCAGCTCAGCCAGCAGGTTTTCCCAGCCCTTGATTTCCAGCACGCTGAAGTTGCCACTGGTGATATCCAGCACGGCCAGGCCGAACAGGCGTTCATCACCCAGCACGGCAGCGATCAGGTTGTCGCGACGTTCATCCAGCAGCGCCTCGTCACTCACCGTCCCCGGCGTAATGATCCGTACCACCTGACGATCCACCGGCCCTTTGCTGGTGGCCGGGTCGCCGACCTGTTCGCAGATCACCACCGACTCGCCGAGCTTCACCAGTTTCGCCAGGTAACCTTCGGCGGCGTGGTAAGGAATCCCGCACATCGGAATCGCCTGCCCGGCCGACTGCCCGCGAGCGGTCAGTGTGATGTCCAGCAACTTGGCGGCCTTCTTCGCGTCTTCGTAGAAGATCTCGTAGAAGTCACCCATTCGGTAGAACATCAACTGGTCGGGGTGCTGATTCTTCAGGCGCCAGTATTGCTGCATCATTGGGGTGTGGGAGGACAGGTCGGACAGGGCTTTATTCATCGGGGATCGGAAAACTCGTCGAAAGGTGTGGGGCAAAAGTGGGTCATCGGCCCGGCTTTTCCGCAATGGGCGCAAGATTAACATGGGCGGTCTGTCGGACGCAGGCACGAACGCCACGCGGTTGGTTTCTGCCGGGTTATGCGCCTTTAATGCAATTCTGCATTTGCCTCCCGCGAAAAGAACAAGCAATATGCGCGTTATGCAAAAACGCAATGTTTCTACCGTCTTAAGAGCGCTGCTCGATCAGCACGGGATCTCCCCCACGGAGCTTCACCGTCGCACCGGCGTGCCTCAATCCACACTCTCGCGGATTCTCAGCGGGAAGATCGTCGATCCTTCGGATAAACACATTTCGAAGATCGCCGAGTACTTCGCCGTGAGCACCGACCAATTGCGCGGCCGCGCGGAAGTCACGCCAGCTGGCATTGGCGCGCGCGAAGAACTGCATTCGGAACTCAAGGACATAAGTCTGTGGGACGACGATACCCCCGTCGATGACGACGAGGTGTCGGTGCCCTTTCTTCGTGAGGTTGAATTGGCTGCGGGATCAGGAAGATTCGTCATCGAAGAGAGCGAGCGCTCTAGCCTGCGCTTTGGCAAGCGCAGCTTGCGCCATAACGGTGTGCAGTTCGACCAGGCCAAATGCGTGACCGTGCGTGGCAACAGCATGTTGCCGGTGCTGCGCGACGGTGCCACGGTCGGGGTCAATGCCGGCAAATGCGGGATTGGCGACATCATTGATGGCGACCTTTATGCAATCAACCATAACGGCCAGTTGCGGGTAAAACAGCTTTATCGCCTGCCGACCGGGATTCGTCTGCGCAGCTTCAACCGCGATGAACATCCGGATGAGGACTACAGCTTCCAGGAAATGCAGGAGGAGCAAATTGTCATCCTCGGTCACGTCTTCTGGTGGGGCATGTACGCCCGTTAACCTCACCGCTGTCAGATAAAACCCGCCATCGAGCGGGTTTTTTTTCGCCTGCCAAAAGCCGCCAGCGCCTTTGTCTATGGACCTTCCATGCATTTGTGCATTTGATGCGCATAAATAAATGCATTTATGCATTGACTGTATATGCATCCATGCATATTCTTTGTCTCAAGCCGCTCAACAAAGCGGCTCGAAATGAAGCTCTTTAGTTCCACCAAAAAAGGCAGCGATGAACCGGCCTCAACGGTTCAGAGGGTTGGCAACTGACCCGGGTGTGCAGCGTAAAGCACCAGAAGCAGTTATCCGGCGGGCAGGGACCGCGGTCGGAAAAACAATTTGAATGGACCCGTACCGCGCCAGTAGCGCCGAAAGGTCGACGCGAAGGACCGCATTACTGAAAAGCCCGACGCGAGTCGGGCTTTTTGGAATGCCTACCTGATGTCAGGCGCACAAGAGACAGCGATTGAACCCAACATCTATCACTCATCAATCACCCGGGAGGCGTGAAATGACAAACGAGCAACAAGCGTTGCTGGACATGCCGATCTGGCTCGTCATCGTCCTCGCCCTGGTGGGCGGGGTGTCCGGCGAAATGTGGCGCGCCGACAAGGACGGCGCCCGCGGCTGGTCACTACTGCGGCGGCTGGCCTTGCGCTCCGGCGCCTGCATGGTCTGCGGGGTCTCGGCCATCCTGCTGCTGTACGCCGCCGGCGTGTCGATCTGGGCCGCGGGCGCCTTTGGTTGCCTGACGGCGATGGCCGGGGCGGATGTAGCCATCGGGCTATATGAGCGCTGGGCGGCCAAACGGATCGGGGTGTGTGAAGTGCCGCCCCGTGATTCTCGCTCCGACCAGCAGTGAATCTTTCGACGCATGAACAAGACCGAAAAGACAGCACTCGCTGCAAGATCGCGGCAACTTGCCTGATACCGACGACATAACGCTCTGCCACTTATTATGTCCACATCATCAAATTTTTACCCCATCTAATATTGCGTGTTTATACACGCTCGCCCGAGTTGCCAATAAAGGCAAATTGACTCGACTGAACTTGGTTACAGTCTGGGTTTTAATGTTGTTTAAAAAAAGAGAGAGGTGTTTATGGTTTATTACTATGTGAATCAATTTACCAAGGTGCTTGAAGGGCCTGTAGACCTGACGCCCGGTCCTGGTGGTGAATTGCCTTATACCGCGATTTCCCTGCCGCAAGCTTTGCCACCTGCGGATGCTGGATATGTGTGGGTGTGGCATAACGATGCTGCCGTTCAATTGATTGACTTGCGCAACAAGCCGTTTTACCGAAAAGACAGTGGGATAGAGGAATATGTACTTGTGCCGGGACCGCTACCTGATTATCTCACTGATAAACCTTATCCTGGGATGTATTACTTTTGGTTGAACGACGATTGGGTGCTGGATGTGGAGGCACAGTACGCAGGAAAAGTCAGGGAGGCAGCAATCGAACAGGATATTCGACTGAGTAAAGCGGTTATTCGTGTAGCTCCATTGCAGTTTGCCTACGATTTTTATGAGGCAAGCGCTACGCAAGTTGCGGCTTTGTTGGAGTGGAAGCGTTATACGATCAATCTGGGCGCTATTGATAAACAGCCTACTTATCCCCTTGCCATTGTTTGGCCTGATACGCCACAAGTTGTAACCGAATAACTGGAACTAATGCTTCGGTTTGATTGGTTGCAATAGGTTGTTCACCTGCCGCTGTTAGTCGGCGGTAGGTGAAGAATTACTCCCATGGTGTGCTCAATTATAAAATTTATGTACATGTCTAAATAGTGATGGTGTGCAATGAATCTGTTTAAATTTTCAGAGAGAAAAGCGCAAATGGAGATATCAAATGGGTACTTCGCAGATGCGTCATTTTCTTAAAAGTATGGAGTCTTCATGACGATCACCCAACAACAGCTACTAAGCATTATGCCCGGCGCCCGATTTCACGCCGGTGTTTTCATCTTGTCTCTTAACGACGCTATGGTTCGTCACGATATCAACACCCCAAAACGCATGGCCGCTTTCCTGGCACAAGCCGGTCATGAGTCAGGGCAGTTGCAATACGTGCGTGAGCTGGGCGGCGATCAATACTTGAGCAAATACGATACCGGTGCGCTGGCTGCTTTCTTGGGCAATACCCCAGAACTCGACGGAGATGGTCAGCGTTATCGCGGCCGAGGGCTGATCCAGATCACCGGTCGCCACAACTATTATCAGTGCAGCCTTGGCCTGTTCGGCGACGAACGTCTGCTTGCCCAGCCTGAACTTCTGGAGCAACCGCAATGGGCCGCCGAATCCGCCGCGTGGTTCTGGGAGCAGAACGGTCTCAATGAACTGGCCGACCGCGACCAGTTCAACAGCATCACCCGCCGCATCAATGGCGGCTTGAACGGCTTGCAGGATCGCTTGCAGCTGTGGGCGCGGGCGAGGGCGGTGTTATGTCAACCCTCGATCTGATGTCCTGGCGCTTTATAGGCATTGTTGTGCTGGCCGGTTGTTCTGCGGCACTGGCCTGGCACTTTCAGGATTGGCGCTATGGCCGGCAACTGGCGGAACAGGCTCGTTTGCACAGCGAAACGCTGAACCAAATGACTCAGGCCAACGCCACCCAGCAGCGTTTGGAGCAGGAAAAACGCCTGGTCCTGGAGCAGCAATTGTCAGCCAGCGAACAAAATCATTACCGAGTGTTGAGTGATGCCCAACGTAATCAGGATCGCCTGCGCGATCGTCTTGCCACTGCTGATGTGCGCTTGTCAGTCCTCCTCGATGCCAGTGACGCAGCTGCAATCTATACAGTGCCAGCCGCCGCCGGCCCCGGCAGCGTGGATCATGGCGCCGTACGCGCCCGACTTGACCCGACGCATGCTCAACGAATTATCGCTATCACCGATGCCGGCGACCGCGGACTGATCGCCTTGCAGGCTTGTCAGGCCTACGTCAGTGCGCTCATCCGCTAACATCTTGATCGACCCTGTAACTTGCAAGCGCGATGCGCTCGTGTACGGTAGGTCTCATTCCGCCCGATCAGGAGATGACCGTGAAAGTAATCACCCAACTGGCCGCTGACCTTGGCAGGCAATTGCAGCTTCTCAATGCCCACGTATCCACGGCCGAATCTTGTACCGGTGGCGGGATCGCCGAGGCAATCACCCGCATTCCAGGCAGCTCGGCGTGGTTCGAGGCCGGTTATGTCACCTACTCCAACTTGCAGAAAAACCTGCAACTGAATGTTCCGGTGGAGTTGTTCACCACGGTGGGGGCGGTCAGTCGCGAGGTGGTCGAAGCGATGGCCAAAGGCGCGCAGGATAAAAGCCGTGCGTTTTTTTCCGTGGCAGTCAGTGGCGTGGCCGGGCCGGACGGTGGTTCGCCGAGCAAACCGGTGGGCACGGTTTGGCTGGCCTGGGGCGTTGGTGAGCGAGTGTTCAGCGAGCTGCAGCACTTCCCCGGTGACCGCGACGAGGTCCGCCGACAAACGGTTAAGGCCGCGCTAGAGGGGCTGCTGCGCTACACCGCGGAAGAAATCTCAAATCGGGGGTAGGCGATCCGGAATCGCTGTGGAATAATACTGGCTACTTATACAGGTGTTGGCCGTCAGGCCTTATTGATTACGTGAGGACTTTAATGGACGACAACAAGAAGAAAGCCTTGGCTGCGGCCCTGGGTCAGATCGAACGTCAATTCGGCAAGGGTGCCGTAATGCGTATGGGCGATCAGGATCGTCAGGCGATCCCGGCCATCTCCACTGGCTCTCTGGGTCTGGACATCGCTCTCGGCATCGGCGGTCTGCCAAAAGGCCGTATTGTTGAAATCTACGGTCCTGAATCTTCCGGTAAAACCACGCTGACCTTGTCCGTGATTGCCCAGGCTCAAAAAGCCGGCGCGACCTGCGCATTCGTCGATGCCGAACACGCCCTCGACCCTGAGTACGCCGGCAAGCTGGGCGTCAACGTCGATGACCTGCTGGTTTCCCAGCCGGACACCGGCGAACAGGCCCTGGAAATCACCGACATGCTGGTGCGTTCCAACGCGGTTGACGTGATCATCGTCGACTCCGTGGCCGCTCTGGTGCCAAAGGCTGAAATCGAAGGCGAAATGGGTGACATGCACGTGGGCCTGCAAGCCCGTCTGATGTCCCAGGCGCTGCGTAAAATCACCGGTAACATCAAGAACGCCAACTGCCTGGTGATCTTCATCAACCAGATCCGTATGAAAATCGGCGTGATGTTCGGCAGCCCGGAAACCACCACCGGTGGTAACGCGCTGAAGTTCTACGCTTCGGTTCGTCTGGACATCCGTCGTACTGGCGCGGTGAAAGAAGGTGATGAAGTCGTTGGTAGCGAAACCCGCGTCAAGGTTGTGAAGAACAAGGTGGCTTCGCCGTTCCGTCAGGCCGAGTTCCAGATTCTTTACGGCAAGGGCATCTACCTCAATGGCGAGATGATCGACCTGGGTGTTCTGCACGGCTTCGTTGAAAAATCCGGTGCGTGGTATGCCTATGAAGGCACCAAGATCGGTCAGGGCAAGGCTAACTCGGCCAAGTTCCTGGCAGACAATCCGGAAATCGCGGCGAAGCTCGAGAAGCAACTGCGCGACAAGCTGCTGTCGCCTTCGTCGGTAGCAGACGCCAAAGCTTCTGCAGTCAAAGAGACCGAAGACGATCTGGCTGACGCTGATATCTGATTGATCCGATGACCGCCGTACTCGATACACTCGTCGCGGTGCGGCGAACCGCAATGGACCTGCTCGCACGACGCGAGCACGGTCGAGTCGAGCTGACGCGTAAACTGCGTCAGCGCGGCGCTCTTCCTGAAATGATCGAAACAGCACTCGACCGGTTGACGGAAGAGGGCTTGTTGTCCGAATCCCGTTACCTCGAAAGCTTCGTTTCCTATCGCGCCCGTTCCGGTTATGGCCCTTTGCGCATTCGTGAAGAGTTGAGCCAGCGCGGCCTGCAACGCAGCGACATCGAACTCGCCTTGCGCGAGAGCGGTATCGACTGGCAGGAGCAACTGATGGATACCTGGCGGCGCAAGTTTTCCGGGCATTTACCGATAGATGCGCGGGAACGTGCCAAACAGGGCAGGTTCCTGGCGTATCGGGGATTTTCCATGGAGATGATCAGCCGCTTGTTCAGCGGCCGAGGGATGGACGATTGACTGAAACGGCTCGCTATTTTGATAGCGGGCCGTTTTTTTGTGCCTCACGTAACCTTTGAAGGTTCCCGTGTGCGCTGTTGTGCCTGAGGCTGGGACTGCGCCCAGTTTTCCGGCAGGTTGATGTAATCCACCAGCTCTCGTAACCGACCATGATCACGGGCGTTGAAGGTGAAGGCCAATCGCGCCAGATGGCTGAACTGCGCTTCATCGTGCTCTTCGCCACTGTAGGCGTGTTGATGGAATTGATCGCTCAGGCACAGGTCCGCGAATGCTTCCTGCATATGTTCGAGTGCCCGCTCACTGAGCTTGTGATTCATGCGGATCACGAACTGATGCTTGAGCCAGCGGCTGGAGTGGAAGTTGCTGTAGAACTGGTTGATGTGTTCGACAGCTTCCTCGGCGCTGTAGACCAGTCTCACCAGTTTCATGTCGGTGGGCAGGATGTAGCGGTTTTCCTCCAGTTGCTGATGGATAAAGTCCAGCGCGCCTTGCCAGAACTTGCCACCCGGCGCGTCCAGTAGCACCACCGGCACCAGTGGACTTTTGCCGGTCTGAATCAGCGTCAGTACCTCCAGTGCTTCATCCAGAGTGCCGAATCCGCCAGGGCACAGCACCAGCGCATCGGCTTCCTTGACGAAGAACAGCTTGCGGGTGAAGAAGAAGTGGAAGGGCAGCAGGTTGCTCGTTCCGTTGACGGTCGGATTGGCATGCTGCTCGAAGGGCAGGGTGATGTTGAAACCGAGGCTGTGATCCCGACCGGCACCTTCGTGGGCGGCAGCCATGATGCCGCCGCCTGCGCCAGTGATGACCATCAGGTCCGAGCGTGCCAGCGCGGCACCGAGTTCCCGGGCCATTGCATACAGCGGGTGTTCGACGGGTGTGCGTGCCGAGCCGAACACCGTGACTTTGCGGCGCCCCTTGAACTGTTCGAGCACGCGGAAGGCGTGCTCCAGTTCGCGCAGGGCTTGCAGGGTAATCTTGGCATTCCAGCGGTTGTGGTCTTCCTGGGCCATGCGCAGCACGGTCAGGATCATGTCGCGGTAGATAGGGATGTTCGGGCTGTTGGGTGAAACAAGGTTGAGTTGCTCTTCGACCTTGCTGATGAGGTCGTGGCCGCTTTCTTCAAAATGACGGCTCAGGAGGTCATTCGGTTGGTAAGGCATTCAACTTCTCCTTCTGCACAGAACCCTCGGTGCCGACAACGCATTAGTCGACGCCACGACACTTCATGTGTCGCTGTCTGCCCAAGCCCGTGCCTGGGCGATCCACTTGACCCGAATGGTCATCGGGTCATCCAAACAGGCTCTGTTTTTCCCTTGGATGAAAGAAACGTTCGCATAACACAACGCGTAACGGGCGGCCCCTTTCCTGCCCTGAAAAAGTGAACGTGGATACCTGAAATTTAGACCCTTGCGTGGATTTTCGCTGCCTTGATCATTGCGCCACAAAGTCTTTCCTGGCAACCGCTTATTGACTATTTGCAAGGTGGTTTCACCGCTCGTCCGAACGTGCACCAAGTGTCCTGCACTCTGATTTACTAAGTTACAGGCGTCATGCGACAACTTCGCGTCTACGGCAAGGCGCACGGTATAAGCGGTTTAAGGATTTTATCGCTCAACACGAGTGAGTGCATGGAGGCGGGAAGCCAATGGCCAGAGTCATTCTGGAGATCGATACGCAGCTGTATCGATTGCTCAAGTCATCAGCCGAGACCAATCATTTGAGTCTTGAAGAGGAGTGCTGCCGACGTTTGATGGGCGCGGAGCGTCGGTCACGTTACTTGCAGGCACTGCTGGCAGAATTGCGCGCCGAGGATGAACAGCGGCGCGCGAAATCCCACTGATTACTTTTTCTTCGCCGGCGTTTTCGGGCAATCCGATTCCTGATAGCTGGCAGAACCCACCGCACGGTTGGTCTTCACCTCGGTGAAGTCGTAACGCATGATCGCGCCCTTGGCCATCAGCTTGCGGAACGATGGGTTGTTGCAGACCGAGGCACCCAGCTGGAAGTACACGGCTTTCGGGTCGGCGCGCATCTTGTTGGCGTGGCTGCTTTGCACGCTCAAGTGGTTGATCAGCGTTTTGCCTTCGACGGTGTAGCCCTGATCGAGAATGTCTTCATTGATTGCCCGTGGAGTGCCAACGCTGCTTTGTTTTGCGACGTTTTGCAGCTCTTTGTTCAGATTCTGCTCACTCAAGGATGCGGCCTGAGCGTTGAAAGACAACGCCAGCAGAATGGCAGTGGAGGGAACGATAAGGCGCAGCATGAAACTCTCCTGGGGCAGTGATGGGTGGTTTGACCCATCACGTGACTGTGCGTTCAGTGGCCGCGAATTATAGGGGAGGAGGCCTGGACGGTACAGGTTTGCGCCAACCGGTCTGGTAAACTGCCGGGACTTTTTGCCCTGCCGAGTGTTTTTCGTGTCGATTTCCCTGCTTTGTCGGCGTTACCTGCGATGAGCCATGCCCCCAACGCCGTAGCCCGCCTGCGCGATCAGCGCGAAGACGAAGGTATCAAGCCGATCCAGGCCCGCGGCTGGCGCGCGCCCCGTTGCCGAAACTGCCGTGTGATCGAGAGCCATTGCCTGTGCGCCTGGCGCCCGCAGGTCGAAACCCGTTCCGGGGTGTGCCTGATCATGACCGGCAAGGAAGTGTTCAAACCGAGCAACACCGGGTGGCTGATTGCCGATGTAGTGCGCGATAACCACGCGTTCATCTGGTCGCGGACCGAGGTCGATCAGCAATTGCTGGCGCTGTTGTCCGACCCGCAATGGCAACCGTACCTGGTATTTCCGGGGGAATATGTCGAGCCCGAGCGCGTGACCCACAGTGTGGCGGTGGATAGCGCCAAGCGGCCGCTGTTCATTCTGTTGGACGCGACCTGGACCGAAGCGCGGAAGATTTTCCGCAAAAGTCCTTACTTTGACGGGTTGCCGATCCTCAGCCTGTTGCCAGAGAAACTCTCACGCTACCAATTGCGTCGATCTACCCGCAGCGAGCACTTGTGCACCGCGGAAGTCGCGGCGCTGTGTCTCGATCTGGCGGGCGATGTGCAAGCGGCATCGGCACTGGACGCTTATTTCGATGTGTTCAGTCAGCATTACCTCGACGCCAAGCGACAACTTGAAATGAACGTCGAAACGCCAGCGCACGCCGAGCTGCTGCCGTTTGTGCAGAACCTCGCCTCGGTCATGGGCTGATTGTCGCCCATACTGCAAAAGACTGTACTGGCCATGTAGCTTGACCACCCCGGTTTCGCTGGGCATGCTTGGCGCCGATCAGGGCGCGGCCGAAGTTTGAAACGCCGTATTCTTATGCGAATAACTACGTGAATTGCCACGTATTGGCGTTGAACGTGCCCCCAGGTGCAGCTCCGTGGCTGTACCTCGAGTTGTTAGAAGAACAGGATCATTTGAAAAATGGCCACATACGAAATCCTGATTGCCGATGACCATCCACTTTTCCGTTCTGCCTTGCATCAAGCGTTGACCTTGGGCCTTGGCCCGGATGTCCGACTGGTGGAAGTGGCGAGCATTGCCGAACTGGAAACCCGCCTCACCGAAAAATCCGATTGGGATCTGGTACTGCTGGATCTAAACATGCCGGGGGCGTACGGTTTTTCCGGTCTGGTGTTGCTACGCGGGCAGTACCCGCAGATTCCGGTGGTGATGGTTTCGGCCCAGGAAGAAGCCTCGGTGATGGTCAAGTCCCGTGAATTCGGCGCTAGCGGCTTTATTCCCAAGTCCAGCGACCTCAGCGTGATCCAGAAAGCCGTGCGTGCGGTGCTGGATGGCGATGTGTACTGGCCACCGCAAGCATTCGAAGCGGTCAGTGTTTCCGATGAAGCCAAGGCTGCCAGCGAAGGCCTTGCGAGCCTGACGCCGCAGCAGTTCCGGGTGTTGACCATGGTCTGCGAAGGCTTGCTCAACAAGCAAATTGCTTACGAACTGAGCGTTTCCGAAGCGACCATCAAGGCCCACGTGACCGCGATTTTCCGTAAACTGAATGTGCGGACCCGGACTCAGGCGGCGTTGCTGCTGCAACAACTTGAGTCAATTTCGAGCCACTAAGGGTTGGCATATTCACGCTTTTTTGACTTTGGTTAATCTAGCTTCCTCACTCCTTTATTGGTCAGTTGCCCACTCTATGTCTCCTTTCAAAGGCCAGACCGGCCTGAAACGTATTCTCAACGCCTCCGGCTATTCCTTTGATGGCCTGCGCGCGGCCTTTACCGGCGAAGCGGCTTTCCGGCAGCTGGTATTGCTTAACGTCATCCTGATTCCGCTGTCGTTCTTCCTGAACGTCAGCCGTGTCGAGCAAGCGCTGCTGATCGCCGTGTGCCTGCTGGCCTTGATCGTCGAATTGCTCAATTCGGCGGTGGAAGCGGCCATCGACCGAATTTCCCTTGAGCGGCATCCGCTGTCGAAGAACGCCAAGGACATGGGCAGCGCCGCGCAATTCGTGGCGTTGACCATGATTGGCCTGGTGTGGGCATTGATTCTGCTTTAAGCGATTGTCGGCAACACGATCTCGTCGCTGCGCTGCACCCCGGCGGTGAACGCGCGGCACAGATCGAGGAACTCACGCATCGCTGAGGTCTGGTATTTCTGTTTGTGCCAGATGAAGTAGAACTGCCGCGCCAGGTCCAGGTCCGGTGTTTCCACCGGCACCAGGCTGCCTCGACGGAATGCGTCCCGCAGCGCCAGGCGCGAAATGCAGCCAATCCCCAGACCCGATTCCACCGCGCGCTTGATCGCTTCGGTGTGCTCAAGCTCCAGGCGGATGTTCAGCGAGCTGCGGTGATGACGCATGGCCTGATCAAATGTCAGTCGCGTGCCCGAACCTTGTTCACGCAAAATCCAGGCTTCGTGGCTCAGCTCATCCATGGTTGCGGTGCCGCGTTTGGCCAACGGATGCTGTGGCGCGCAAAACACCACCAGCTCATCCTCAACCCAGCTCTGCACTTCGATGTCCGGGTGGCTGCAATCGCCTTCAATGAGACCCAGATCAATTTCGTAGTGGGCCACTTGTTGCACGATGTTGGCAGTGTTCTGCACATGCAGCTTCACCTGGCTTTCCGGGTGGCGCTGCATGAAGCTGCCGATCAACAGGGTGGCCAGATAATTGCCAATGGTCAGGGTCGCGCCCACGGCCAATGAACCAAAACCGGATTTTCCGTTGAGCAGGTCTTCGATTTCCTTGGCCTGGTCGAGCAGGGCCACCGCTTGCGGCAACAGTTGTTTGCCGAGGGCGTTGAGGCTCAGCCGTTTACCGGCGCGGTCGAATAACTGGCAGCTGCACTGGCGCTCCAGTTCGGTGATGGAAGTGCTGGCCGCCGATTGCGAGAGGTTGAGCAGGCCCGCAGCACGGGATACGCTTTCCTGCTGGGCGACGGCGACGAATACTTGAAGTTGACGGAGAGTAAATCGCATATCGATATAACCGATAACCCTTATCTTAATAATCCATTTAACAGATATTGTTACTGCTATTAGAATGCGATGCAATTGCGCACCGCATCTTTAGCAGCGCATGCGCAGACCAATCTCCAGGAGTCCCACGTACATGAGCAACATGAACCACGAGCGTGTCCTCAGTGTTCATCACTGGAACGACACTCTGTTCAGCTTCAAGTGCACCCGTGATCCGGGCCTGCGCTTCGAGAACGGTCAGTTCGTGATGATCGGCCTGCAACAGCCCAACGGCCGCCCGCTTATGCGCGCTTACTCGATTGCCAGCCCTAACTGGGAAGAGCATCTCGAGTTCTTCAGCATCAAGGTGCCTGACGGTCCGCTGACTTCGCAGTTGCAGCATCTGAAGGAAGGCGACGAGATCATCATCAGCAAGAAGCCTACCGGCACGCTGGTGCTCGATGACCTGAAGCCTGGCAAACACTTGTACCTGCTCAGCACCGGTACCGGTCTGGCGCCGTTCATGAGCGTCATCCAGGACCCGGAAACCTACGAGCGTTTCGAAAAAGTGATCCTGTGCCACGGCGTACGTTACGTCAACGAAGTCGCTTACCGCGAGTTCATCACCGAGCACCTGCCGCAGAACGAGTTCTTCGGTGACGCGCTGCGTGACAAGTTGATCTACTACCCGACCGTGACCCGCGAGCCGTTCGAGAACGAAGGTCGCCTGACCGACCTGATGCGCAGCGGCAAACTGTTCAGCGACATCGGCCTGCCACCGATCAACCCGCAGGACGACCGCGCCATGCTGTGCGGCAGCCCGAGCATGCTCGACGAGACCAGCGAAGTGTTGAACAGCTTCGGCCTGAAAGTCTCGCCGCGGATGCGCGAGCCGGGTGACTACCTGATCGAGCGTGCGTTCGTCGAGAAGTAATAAGCGGCGACACTGAAAAGCCCGCGTTGCCTTAAGGCAGCGCGGGCTTTTTTGCTTCCCTGTAGGAGCTGCCGAAGGCTGCGATTTTTTGATCTGGCTCTAGATCTTTAAATCGCGACTGAAGATTAAAGTCAAAAGATCGCAGCCTGCGGCAGCTCCTACGTGTTGGCTACGGGGATGATTTCGAGAACGCGGATCAGCTCTGGCGTCGGATAGTGCCAGCGCACATCGACATCCCAGAACTGCGCGCCGTACTCCCGTTCCGGTGCCGGCGTTTGATAGGCCGGGCGCGGATCTTGCGCCAGGCATTGCTCGATCAATTCGACCAAGGGCTCATCCAGGCGCTGAGCGTGCCCGTGAGCCTGTTGCAGTGCGGCATCCGTCCACTGCACGGCAATCAACTGTGGCGCGGCGCTGGCGATGCTGTTGGAGGCGTTGTCGATGATGTCGGCATAAGGCACGTAGGGTTTGATGTCGAGGATCGGCGTGCCGTCCAACAAGTCGATGCCGGATATCCACAGGCGATTGGCTTCGACCTTGTCCAGTTTGACCACTGATTGGCCAATACCATTCGGGCGATGGGTTGCGCGGGTGGCAAACACGCCCATGGATTTGTTGCCGCCCAGGCGAGGCGGGCGGACTTTGAGGCGTGGTTTTTCTTCCAGCGCCTGATGAAACAGGAACAGCAGCCAGACATGGCTGACCTGCTCCAGCCCTTGCACCGCATCGCCCTGATCGAATGGCGCCACCAGTTCCAGAACACCGCGCGCGGCCGGAGCCAGTTGCGGTTGGCGCGGGATGGCGAACTTCTCCTTGAAACAGGAGCGCACGAAGCCGATGGGGGAAACGCTGTAGGTCATGGTTTGAAGTCGAGGCGGAATCAGGTAGGGCATGATGCCGCAAAGATCAAAAGATCGCAGCCTTCGGCAGCTCCTACAGAGGAATTCGTTCGGTGTAGGAGCTGCCGCAGGCTGCGATCTTTTAAAGGCTGAATCCACCATCCAGCGGAATGATATTTCCAGTCATGTACGCTCCTGCCGTACTCGCCAGGCTGATCGCCAGCGCCGCCATTTCTTCCTCGCGCCCCCAGCGCTTCATCGGGATCAACGCCGTATCCTCGGCCAATGCCTGTTCATCATTGCCGATGTGCTGGGTCATCTTGCTGGGAAAGCGCCCCGGTGCGATGACGTTGACGTTGATGTGCTGGGTCACCAGTTCCCGCGCCAGAATTCGCGACAGTTGATGCAATGCCGCTTTGCTCGGCCCGTAGGCATACGCCTGCTCGCCGAACGATGAAATCCCTGCGACCGAACCGATGTTGATGATCCGCGCCGGATTCGCTTCGGAACCCGCTTTGCGCAGCAACGGCAGGAATTGCTGGATGCAGTTGAACACCGACGTCACGTTGAGCTGCATGACCTTTTCCCAACCCTTGATCGGGTAGCTCTCCAATGGCGCGCCCCACGTGGTGCCGGCGTTGTTCACGAGAATGTCGAGATGGCTGATTTGCTCACCGAGTCGTGTGGCCAATTGCAGCACGCCTTCTTCGGTAGCGAGGTTGGCGGCCACGCCGTGGCAGCGTCCGAACGCACTCAGTTCATCAGCCGTTTGCTGGCAGGCTTCGGCATCGCGGGCGCAGACGTACACGGTGGCGCCGGCCTCGACGTAGGCCTTGGCGATCATTTTGCCGATGCCACGGGTGCCGCCGGTCACCAGAGCGGTGCGGCCTTGCAGGGAAAAGTAGGGGTGCATGACGAGTCCTGAGAACTGAGGGTCTATACACCCTAGTCGTCAGCCGCCAGAAGCGGAGCCACTATTTTTGAGCGGAATGAGAGGCCATATGGCCTGGCCTTGAGCTGCGCGTTTGCAGCCCAAGGAAGGCGCGGGGCTTACTGCGGGCGAACGCGCAGGGTCAGGCCCTTGAGGAAGTTGCGCAGCAGCTGGTCACCGCACGGGCGGTAGTTGGTGTGGCCGAACTTGCGGAACAGTGCGCTCAGCTCAGGCTTGGACACCGGGAACTCGGCAGCCTTGAGGATCGCGTGCATGTCGTCCTCCTTGAGTTCGAAGGCCACGCGCAGTTTTTTCA
The DNA here is from genome assembly GCF_054070755.1 of Pseudomonas sp. SDO5591_S426. Lineage (NCBI taxonomy): Bacteria > Pseudomonadati > Pseudomonadota > Gammaproteobacteria > Pseudomonadales > Pseudomonadaceae > Pseudomonas > Pseudomonas sp. SDO5591_S426. The sequence goes on from NZ_JBSVXD010000032.1 coordinate 33,070, forward strand.
GAATGATGTTGTTGGTCACCGGCACTTCGATCGGCTGCGGCGGACGGCTTTCGTCCTTGCCGCGCTTGAAGATCACCAGGCCATCGAGGAAATGCGCCATGACTTCATCCGGGCAGCGCACGAAGCCTTCCTCGTCTTCCTCTTTCTTGTCGAGGTAGGTCAGCAGGTCTTCGAGTTTCACATCCATGCCACCGAGCTTGATGATCTCGATGACTTTCTTGTCGCTGATGTCGAGCATGTAGCGCACGCTGCGCAGTACGTCGTTATGAATCATGTGGGCAGTCCTGATATTCAGCTGTGGGCGTCGCGGCCAGGCGCGACGCCGAAATGTGTGGCGGCGTGAAAAGCCTTAGAACTTCTCTTTGCCGGACATGTAGCGCCATTGCCCCACGGGCACTTTGCCGATGGACACGCCGCCGATGCGGATGCGGCGGATGCCCACGACCTTCAGGCCGACGGCCTGGCAGAACAGGGCGAGGATGCCTGGTTGCGGGTTCTTCATGGCGAAACGCAGGCGGTTTTCGTTCTGCCAGCTGGCCTTGACCGGCGGCAGTTCCTTGCCCTTGTAGGTCAGGCCGTGCTGCAGGCGGTTGAGGCCGTGCTCGACCATGTTGCCTTCGACCTCGACCACGTACTCCTGCTCGATCTTGTTGGAGTCGGCAGTGAGCTTGCGCAGGATCTTCCAGTCCTGGGTGAACACCAGCAAACCGCTGGCGTTCGCCTGCAAGTCAGTGCTGGCGGTCAGGCGCTGGAAGTGGCCCTTGAGCGGACGTTTGCCGTAGCGGTGTTCTTCGCTCAGGGTTTCGGCGGTGATGGTCGCCATGGCGGTGTCCGCGTCCATGCCGGCGGGCACGTTGAACAGGATGGTCACCGGTTCCGGTGCAGTGGCCTTGGCCTCTGGATCCAGCTCGACTTTTTGCGCGCCGACCTTGAACTGCGGCTCGTCGATGACTTCGCCGTCCACGGTGACCCAGCCGCCCTCGATGAACAGCTCAGCCTCCCGACGGGAACAGCCGACGAGTTCGATGAGGCGTTTGGAGAGACGAATCGGGTCAGTCATGACAGGGCCGTAACAAAAAAGGGGTGGGCATTGTACCTGCCTGGCGCCGGTTAAGCCCGGTTCCATTTCAATGCGCTCGCATTTCCTGTGGGAGCTGGCTCGCCAGCGATTGCATCACCTTGGCGCATCAGGATAGACCGCAGCGCCTGCATCGCTGGCAAGCCAGCTCCCACAGGGTTCAGTGTTAGGTCAGCCGTGCTGTGAAAGTGTCTGGTTCTGGCGCATCCGCATATGCAACAACGGATACGGCTGCCCCATGCCGTCTACTTCCGAACGGCCGATCACCTCAAAACCCTGCTTGAAATAAAACCCCAGGGCCTGCGGGTTCTGTTCGTTGACGTCCAGCTCATCGGCGTTGAGATTTTCCATCGCGTAGCGCAGCAATTTCTTGCCCAGTCCCTGGCCGCGATGCTCCGGGTCGATGAAGAGCATTTCGATCTTGCCCGCCGCGACCCCGGCGAACCCGGTAATGCGCTGGCTGGAGTCCTTGGTGCAGATCAGCATCACCGCGTCGAGGTAGCGGGTCAGCACCAGGTTCTTCAGCAGGTCGATGTAGCTGTCCGGCAGGAAATCGTGGGTGGCGCGGACCGAGGCCTCCCAGACCTGGGTCAATTCTTCGTAATCGCTTTGTTTCGGTGTATGGATGACCGAGTGTTGGCGCATGCCCGCCTGCTCCTTATTTTTGCAACCGGCTGTAAAAGATGAGAATCCGTTCCTCACCAAACGATAGCCGTAAAAAAGCCCCGCATCTCGTAAAAAAGAGCGGGGCTTTGGTATTCAACGCAATTCCTGTAGGGGCTGTCGAGTGAAACGAGGCTGCGATCTTTTTCAAGATCAAAAGATCGCAGCCTTCGGCAGCTCCTACAGTCGCTTGCGCGTCAGATCTGTTCAGCCCACAGGTCGTACTCGTCGGCGTCGGTCACTTTGCACCAGACCTTGTCACCCGGTTTCAGGTTGCTGCCGTTGTCGATGAATACGTTGCCGTCGATTTCCGGGGCATCGAAGAAGCAGCGGCCGACCGCGCCTTGCTCGTCGACTTCATCGACCAGCACTTCGATTTCACGGCCGATGCGCATTTGCAGGCGCGCCGAGCTGATGGCCTGCTGGTGCGCCATGAAGCGGTCCCAACGGTCCTGCTTGACGTCATCCGGAACAACTTCCAGATCCAGGTCGTTGGCCGGAGCGCCATCCACCGGCGAGTACTGGAAGCAGCCGACGCGGTCGAGCTGGGCTTCGGTCAACCAGTTCAGCAGATATTGGAAGTCTTCTTCGGTTTCGCCGGGGAAGCCGACGATGAAGGTCGAACGGATGATCAGGTCCGGGCAGATCTCGCGCCAGTTCTTGATGCGCGCCAGGGTCTTGTCTTCGAACGCCGGGCGTTTCATCGACTTCAGCACTTTCGGGCTGGCGTGCTGGAACGGGATGTCCAGGTACGGCAGGATCTTGCCGGCGGCCATCAACGGGATCAGTTCGTCGACGTGCGGGTACGGGTAAACGTAGTGCAGGCGAACCCAGACGCCGAGGGTGCTCAGGGCTTCGCAGAGTTCGGTCATGCGGGTTTTCACTGGCGCGCCGTTCCAGAAACCGGTGCGGTATTTCACGTCCACGCCGTAGGCGCTGGTGTCTTGCGAGATCACCAACAGCTCTTTGACGCCGGATTTGACCAGGCGTTGTGCCTCGTCGAGCACATCGCCCACCGGACGGCTGACCAGTTTGCCGCGCATCGACGGGATGATGCAGAAGCTGCAGCTGTGGTTGCAGCCTTCGGAAATCTTCAGGTAGGCGTAGTGACGCGGGGTCAGCTTGATGCCTTGCGGCGGCACCAGATCGATCAGCGGGTTGTGGTCTTTACGCGGCGGCACGACTTCGTGCACGGCGTTGACCACTTGCTCGTACTGCTGCGGACCGGTCACGGCCAGCACGCTCGGGTGTACGTTGCGGATGTTGCCTTCTTCGACGCCCATGCAGCCGGTCACGATGACCTTGCCGTTTTCCTTGATGGCTTCGCCAATCACTTCCAGGGATTCAGCCTTGGCCGAGTCGATGAAACCGCAGGTGTTGACCACCACGACATCGGCGTCCTGATAAGTGGACACGACGTCATAGCCTTCCATGCGCAACTGGGTAAGGATGCGCTCGGAGTCGACCAGAGCTTTCGGGCAACCCAGGGATACGAAGCCAACCTTTGGATTGGCCGGCGCGGGAGTGGTGGACATGTCTAACCTCGGTATTTTGTGACGCCGCTTGCCGGGGTGGGCAAAACCGACGGACGGGCGCTTGAACTGCGCCTCTGATCAAAAAGTGCGCAATTCTAGCGATGAGACGTTCACTTGACCAGCTTTATGCAGGGAAATGCGACGAGTGCTGCGCTATGCTTCGCGCCGTTGGGCTTTACCGATTTTTTACAGTCAACAAAACGTCTGTAACGTGAAGTAAAACAGCGCATGCTGCATGACAAAGCATAGTGCTTCGTTCGAAGAAGCCGGTTTGGGAATCAGGAGTTTTGGATGGGTCAGGCAAGTAGTCAGGCTGCGGGCGCCGAGCATTCGGCAGCGAAGCCGATCGGCATGCTGGTCGCGGCGGTCGGGGTGGTTTACGGCGATATCGGCACCAGTCCGCTGTACACCCTCAAAGAAGTGTTCTCCGGTGGCTATGGCGTGCCGGTCAACCATGACGGCGTACTGGGAATTCTGGCGCTGATCTTCTGGTCGTTGATCTGGGTCGTGTCGATCAAGTACATGATGTTCGTCCTGCGCGCCGACAACCAGGGCGAAGGCGGGATCATGGCCTTGACCGCGCTGGCGCGGCGGGCGGCGGCAGGGCATGCGAAGCTGCGCGGCTTTCTGGTGGTTTGCGGGTTGATCGGTGCGGCGCTGTTCTATGGCGACAGCATGATCACCCCGGCGATTTCCGTGTTGTCGGCAATTGAAGGCCTGGGGCTGGCGTTCGACGGCATCGACCATTGGGTGGTGCCACTGTCGTTGATCGTGCTGGTGGCGTTGTTTCTCATCCAGCGTCATGGCACCGCGCGCATCGGCATTCTGTTCGGGCCGATCATGGTGACCTGGTTTGTGGTGCTCGGGGCTTTGGGTGTCTACGGCATCATTCAGCACCCGGAAGTGCTGCAAGCGATGAACCCGGTGTGGGGCGTGCGTTTCTTCATCGTTCATCCCGGCATGGGCGTGGCAATCCTGGGCGCGGTGGTACTGGCCTTGACCGGTGCCGAAGCGCTGTACGCCGACATGGGCCACTTCGGCCGCAAGCCGATTGCCCGCGCGTGGTTCATTCTGGTGCTGCCAGCGCTGGTGCTGAATTACTTCGGTCAGGGTGCTTTGCTGCTCGGTGATCCGGAAGCCGCGCGCAACCCGTTCTATCTGCTTGCGCCGAGCTGGGCGTTGATCCCGCTGGTAGGCCTGTCGACCCTGGCCACGGTGATTGCCTCCCAAGCCGTTATCTCCGGAGCTTTCTCCCTGACCCGCCAAGCGATCCAGCTCGGCTACATTCCGCGCATGCACATCCAGCACACCTCCAGCGCCGAACAGGGCCAGATCTACATCGGTGCGGTGAACTGGTCGCTGATGGTCGGCGTAGTGCTGCTGGTGCTTGGCTTCGAATCTTCCGGTGCCCTGGCCTCGGCCTACGGCGTGGCGGTGACCGGCACCATGCTGATGACCAGCATTCTGGTGTCGGCGGTTATCCTGCTGCTGTGGAAGTGGCCGCCGGTCCTGGCGGTGCCGATCTTGCTGGGTTTCCTTGTGGTCGACGGTGTGTACTTCGCCGCCAACGTGCCGAAAATCATCCAGGGCGGGGCTTTCCCGGTGATTGCTGGTCTCGCCTTGTTTGTCCTCATGACCACCTGGAAGCGCGGCAAGCAGTTGCTGGTTGACCGTATCGACGAGGGTGGGCTGCCGCTGGAGATTTTCATCAGCAGCATCGCCGTGCAACCGCCGCATCGGGTCCAGGGCACCGCCGTGTTTCTCACCGCCCGCCCGGACGCCGTGCCTCACGCGCTGTTGCACAACCTGTTGCATAACCAGGTGCTGCACGAGCAAGTGGTGCTGCTGACGGTGGTGTACGAAGACATCCCGCGGGTACCGCCGAGCCGGCGTTTTGAGGTCGATTCCTACGGCGAGGGTTTCTTCCGGGTGATCCTGCATTTCGGCTTCACCGACGAGCCGGACGTGCCGAAGGCGTTGAAACTGTGTCATCTCGATGAACTGGACTTCAGCCCGATGCGCACCACGTACTTCCTCAGCCGCGAAACGGTCATCGCCTCCAAGCTCGAAGGCATGGCCCGCTGGCGCGAAGCGTTGTTCGCCTTCATGTTGCAGAACGCCAACGGCAATTTGCGGTTCTTCAATCTGCCGCTGAACCGGGTGATTGAGCTGGGGACGCAGGTGGAGATGTAAGCCTCCAACAAAAAGCCCCCGCAACCTAACGGCTGCGGGGGCTTTTTGCAGGTGTGGCTCAGATCACTCCTGAGCTTCGGTTTCCTGTGCCTGACGCTTCTCGATCACACCCACCAAACGCTGTGCCAGCGCCGGGTAGTTCTCGTCGAAGTGGTGGCCGCCGGGCAGTTTGATGACTTCGCCCACGGCGCTCTTGTCGGTGCAGCCGCTTTCGTCGACTTCTTCTTCACCGTAGATGCACACCACCTTGGCGGCTGGCAGCTTGGCCATTTCCGGGCCGGTGGCGGCTTCTTTGCCGGCGTTGCCGAGCCAGCCTTCGACTTCGATTTCGAAGCTGCCGGTGCGGGCGAAGGCCAGCAGGATGATTGCGTCGACGCGATTCTGTTCCGATTCGGCCAAGCGGTTGTAGATCGCCGGCAGTACGTCGGCACCGAACGAGTAACCGGTCAGGATGAAGCGCTTGGTGCCCCATTTCTGCCGGTAGTGCTGCATCAGTTCTGCCAGGTCCAGGGCGCTTTGCTCGGGACTCTTGTGCTGCCAGTAGTAGCGCAAGGTGTCGATGCCGACCACTGGATAGCCGATTTTCGCCATCTCGCCCGCAACATCGCGGTCGAGATCGCGCCAGCCGCCATCACCGGACAGGAACAGAGTCACGGTGTCCTTGGCCTGACCGGCCGGCACTTCGACCACTGGAATCTGCAGGCCACCTGCAGCTTTGTCGCCGCCGACAAGGATTTTGCGCAGTTCGTTGTTCAGCACTTGCGGCAGGTTGATGTCGTAGTCACTGATGCTGGTTTCGGCGTTGGGTTGGTCGCGCACGAAACCGGCGCTGGTGTCGTCCGGGTTGTCGTTCCACGCCACCAGCCAATGGCCGTGGGCGGCGCTTTTCGGCAGCAGGTGAGTGCAACCACCGGGTTTCTCCAGGGCCAGGTCCACCGAAACGGCCTGGGCCTTGTCGTTCTTCTGTTCCGACAACCAGCGCCAGGCCAGCACGGCGCCAGGGCCGATGCCGCTGACCAGCGTGGCCGGGCCTTTCAGTTCGCGCAGACCTGCTTGCAGGGCGCGGCTTTGCAGCAGGCAGTCCTTGGGCAGGATCACCTGGACGATTTGCGCCGAAGCGCTGCGGCTCAGGGTGGTCAGTTGCTTGTCATTGAGCTTCTGGTCGTCGTTGACCGCCACCAGCACCTGAGCCTTCGGCGTGGTGCCGGGGATGACGCGGGTCATGGAGGCGCCATCGGCCGGGGTGAGCTGTTCGAGGGTCGGTTCCGGTGCCGGGCGTTTGAGGTACCAGAAACCGCCGCCGAGAATCACGGCCAGCACAATCAGTGCGGCCAGGATGTACTTCAGGGAGCGTTGAATCATCAGCGTTTCACCAATCCAGTCAAGCCGCCCGCGATCAGGGCAGCAGTGTCGGCCAAAGCAACCAGCGGATCGAGTCCGGCGGGCACGGCCATATAACGGGGTTCCCAGTCAGGCTGGAACTTGTCTTTGAAGCGGCGCAAGCCTTGGAAGTTGTAGAGCTGCTCACCACGGCGGAATACCATCGAGCCCAGGCGCTGGGTCAGCGGTGCGCCGCGACGGGGTTGCAACCCCGACAACGGCACCATGCCCAGGCTGAAGCGCGCGTATCCGTGACTCTTATAATGTTGAATCAGGCCGACCATCATGAATTCCATGGTCAGCTTGGGGGCGTCCGGGTGCGCGCGCATCAGGTCGAGGCTGGCCAGGTCATGGCCGTAGGTCTCGAGCAGGTTGGCGAACGCCACCGGGCGCCCTTCGAAACGGATCACCGCAATGCGGAAATGCTTGAGGTAATCATCACTGAAGCGGCCGAGGGAGAAGCCTTTCTCACGCACGTTCTTGCCGGTCAGCCAGGCATCGGAAATCACCTTGAGCTCATCCATCGGCGCTTGGCCCGGCTCATGGATCTCCAACGACAAACCATCGCGGGTGCCACGATTCCAGGTGTAGCGCAGGTCTTTCATCTCTTTGCCCTTGGCTTCGAGATCAAAACGCTTGAGGTCGACCCGGGCTTCTTCACCGAGCTTGATCGCGGTCAGGCCGATGTCCATGTAGTACGGCAGGTTCTCCGCGCGCACTTGATAGAACACAGGGCGGGCGTGATGGATGTCGCACAGGTCGCGGAACTGCCAGATCATTTCCGCCCGTTGCTGGCCCGGGCCGATCGGGTCATACAGCGCCACCAGGCTGCGGCCACGGCGGGCGTACATCAGGAACGCTTCGTCGTTGGGGTGGAACAGCAACGCCTTGTCGCCGGTCAGGGCCAGGCCACCGTCCGGTTGTGCCGACGCCATGAGGATCTTGCTGGCGCGTTCCAGTTCATCGGGTGTTGGCAGGTGGATCACCGGGCGTGCGGTGCGCAGCAGCCAGGTCAGGGACACTACCACCAGCAACACGGCGGCGCCGAGCAGCGAGCGCAAGCCACGCGGGGCGTCGGCGTCGAGGGTGAACTGCCACCAGAGTTGATGGCTGTACGGCACATCTTGATAGGCGAACAGCAGCAGCCACATTGAGGCGCCGAGTACGCACAGGCTCGCCACCAGGTACAGCGGCGAGAACGGCAATTCAGTCAGGCGGCTGGGGCGATAGAACGAGCGTCGGAAGACTCCGAGCAGGCTTGCCGTCAGCACCATCAGGCTGGCTTCCTCCCAGTCGAAACCCTTGAGCAAGGAGAGCAGGGCGCCGACCAGCAACAGAATGGTGGTCAGCATCCACGCCGCCGACAGTCGCCGACGCAGGCCCTGAGCCAGCAACAGGCACAGCACGCCGACCAGGCTGGCGCCAAAGTGCGAGGCATCGACCAGACGGTGCGGGATCAGGAAGCCGATGTGTTCCAGACGGGTGTCGATTTCGGGGGTGGCTCCGGAGAACAGCAGCACCACGCCCGACAGGAACACCAGCACCGCGAGGATCGGCGCGGCCAGACCGGAGGCTGCGCGCAGGGTCTGGCGCGTCTGAAACAGGCGCTGGCCTTCGTTGATCAGCAGCAGCAGGCAAGCCACCAGCATCGGCAGCACAACATAAATCAGGCGATAGAGCAGCAGCGCGGCCGCCAGAGGCGCAGCGCCGAGCTCGTCGGAGAAGGCTGCGAGCAAGATCGCTTCGAACACCCCGACACCGCCCGGCACATGACTGAGCACGCCGGCGGCTAGCGCCAACAGGTAAACCAGCAGAAATGCGCCGAACGGCGGCGCTTCCGGCAGCAACAGATAGAGCACGGTGGCGGCGGCTGCCACGTCCAGTGCGGTAATCACCAGTTGCAGAAAAGTCAGGCGGCGCCCGGGCAGGCGCAAAGTGCGACGGCCGACTCTGACCAGCAGGTTGTCGGCGTAAGGTTGCTCCGGCAGGCGCCGACGGTAAATGCCGATGGCTACGACGGAAAACAGTACCAACACGGCGCCCGCAACGCTGCCCAGCAAGGTTTCGGAAAGACCCAGGGCGGCGGAGGCGGCTGGCAGGTTGCTGAGCGTGGCGAGAGCGGCGAGCGGCGGCAAGGCGCAGCCGAGCGAAAGGCTGGCGAACAGCGTCATGTGGGCGACTTCAGTGGCCCCCAGTCCATGGCGTGCATATAGACGGTAGCGAACCGAGCCGCCCGACAGCATCGAAAGGCCGATGGCATTGCCGATGGCGAAAGCGGTGAACCCGCCTAGCGCCAGAGTTCGCGGTGCCAGGGTCACACCGGCGTAGCGACTGGCCGACCATTCGTAACCCAGCAGGATGATGAAACCCACGACGGTCGCGCCGAACGCACCGAGCAAGGCCGGTTTGGGGACTTCGAGGATCGAGTCGTGCAGAGCGTCCAGATCGAGTTCGCTCAGCAGGTGACGACAGGCAATCAGCGCGATCGCAAACAACAGCAGCGTTATCGCCAGGCCGATGGGCTGACGGTATTTGCTGACGCGATCAAGCAAGCGCAACCGCTCGGCCTTGATCGGTTGTGTTGCTGTGACGGTGTCTTGTGAATCAGACGAGTTGGCGCGCATCAATCACCTCTTGGATTGTGCGCGACAGGATGGAGGTATCCAGCCAAGTTACCAATCCCTGTAGAAAAAAATAATCACAAATATTAACGCCAATCACCGGCGGTCGGTGATTGCACATCATCAGTCGAAGAGGGCTGAGTCTGCGATTGAGCATAGACTGAACTCGGCGCATTGGTGACCCCCAACGGCTCACCACACGGTGACAGATCATTGTTGCGAAAGGACTTTTTCAACAGATACAAAAAAGGCCACTCTTTCGAGTAGCCTTTTTTGATGTTTGGTTGCGGGAGCCG
>NZ_JBSVXD010000033.1:0-42525 GCF_054070755.1 Pseudomonas sp. SDO5591_S426
CGTACGCCGGGGCAAAGCCTTTTGCTTACTTTTCGCTGGGCCGGCACTCCGGCGTCTGGAAAAGTGAGTCGCTGTAAGAGCGAAACCGCCAGTGGCCGTTACCGTAGAAATGAATATGTACACCATCAAGGGTATACCCACGAACCCCCAAAACACGACCTTCGTCGGATCACACACCTTATCCAGCAGTGCCATCTATATTCAATGTCCGGCATCCAACCTGAAGGCCGCTTTTCTGATTCACCTGAAATGGCATAAACCTTAATTCAATCAGGAGATCATCATGACCCAGCTCGACAAAGTTCTGTACACCGCCAAAACCCACACCACAGGTGGCCGGGACGGCGCATCCAAAAGCGATGACGGCATTCTCGATGTCAAACTGTCGTCCCCGGGCGCGGGCGGCGGTGGCACCAATCCGGAGCAATTGTTCGCCGCCGGCTGGTCTGCCTGTTTCATCGGCGCGATGGGCGTCGCGGCCAAGGAAATGAAGGTGGCGCTGCCCAAGGATGTGGCTGTCGATACCGAAGTCGATCTGGGCACCAATGAAGGTGGCTACCTTTTGCAGGCGCGGTTGAATGTGAGCCTGCCGGGACTGGATCGCGAAACCGCACAGAAGCTGGTCGACACCGGCCACAAGTACTGCCCGTACTCCAAAGCCACCCGCAACAACATCAACGTCACATTGAAGTTGGTCTGAACTGAAATGAAAAAGGTCTTGGCGACTGATTTTCGAAAGCAACGTCGCCAAGACCTGAACACTTGCAAGGATGACGACCAAGCGTGTCAGAAGTTCTTTGGCTTAAATTCTCTTACTTGATATCTAATGATTAACTAAGAGTGCGCTCGCATTTTCCTCTTCTCGGGCTCTGTCGGGTCAAGCTCGAGCACGATGAATAGTCTGACTGTTTTAGTTGTGAGGGCATAAATGACATGTGATCGCTATTGATCATGTTTTTTGCTTGCGCGGCAACTAGTGGATCCAATTGGCAATGTCGAAGGTCATGTAATTAAAGCAGCTCAGTTGGACCGGGCCTTGACGCGGAAGTTGATGTCTTGATGTCGAGACTGGCGGCTCTCCAGCCAGCGACCGCTTGTCGGTGGGGTGGCTAAAAAATGAACATTCCGTGGCTGCAGGCCTCAGATCCTGCAGCATGTCACCCATGACCTGCTGCTTTGATCGCAAAAAGAAGTGGAATCCGAACCTCAATTGCAGTGAATGCAAGTGAGGATTTTTTTACCCGAAATTCAAGAGGTAACAACTAAGCTGTCATCAATTTCCTAATCGGACCAATAGGGCTTCAAATAATAAACCCTGGGTTTGATTTTCTTGTATGAGCAAGGTCATTCGGGGCTGTTGTAATAAATACCCTGTTGATTGGCCGATCTGTACTGTCGAATAAGGTGGAGAGAATCCCGTGGCGATAAATACAATTATGAGCCTGATCGAACATAAAGAATTCATGGAGTTTTTACGGCTGGGCGTTGTTTACGTGCATTTGGTCGCCTGTTGCGTGGCGATTGGTTTAGTGTTGACCAGTGATATTGCGATGGTCAGGGATTTATTGAAACGCAAGGCATTCACTGCACATGATCATGCGCACATGGAAAGCCTGCAGCGGTCTGTGGTCATGGCATTGATCTGTCTATGGGTGACAGGCACCGCCATCATCGGTATCGATTACCTGGGCAAAGGCACGGAATACTTCATGAATCCGAAGCTTCACGCCAAGGTGATAATCGTCGTGCTGCTGACCTACAACGGTGTGCTGCTGCACCACCTGGTCTTGCCGGCATTGCAGAAGGCTGGCTCCTTGCTCGAACTCGGCTTCAGTGCCCGAATGCTGGCTCTGTTTTGCGGCTCTCTGTCGGCGGTGTCCTGGATGTATGCCGCCATGCTCGGTGTCGGTCGACCACTGGCCTGGAAATACTCTCTCTCCGAACTGCTGATGGCGTACCCGGTGCTGATCGTGTTGGGCTTCTTGACGATGCTGGCATTGACCCAGCGCGCCAAGCGCCAGAACAGCCTTGTCGCGCCGCAATGGGTAAACGCTGCCGCGCATTGATGCTTATGTAAAAAAAGGTCCTGGCGACAGATTTTGGGAGCAGCATCGCCAGGACCTGAAAGCGTTCAAATCACGGGAGAGGCGATCCATTTCGTCACGGTCGGCGCCTGCCACCGTTCAAGCGCATCGATCAGCGCTGCCGGATCGGTATCGAACACCTGCATCTCGCTGTGTTCGGTCTTCATGAAACCTTCACTCACCGCATGATTGAGCAGGCTGCGCACCGGCTCGAAAAAACCGCCGATGTTCAGGCACGCGACGCCTTTATGGTGTTCGCCCAATTGCGTCAGCGTCGCCACTTCAAACAACTCTTCAAAGGTTCCCAGGCCGCCGGGCAGGGCAATGAACGCGTCCGCGCAATCGCTCATGCGGGTCTTGCGGCTGCGCATGTCGGGTGTCACTTCATGCCGGGTCAGGCCTTGATGCAGATGCCCGAGGTCGCACAGCAGGCGGGTGATGATGCCAACCACTTCACCGCCCTCGGCGAGCACGGTGTCGGCCATCACGCCCATCAAGCCTTTGTCTGTACCGCCATACACCAGACGCAAACCACGCCTGGCGATTTCCCGGCCCAACGCCCGGGCGCCTTCGACATAGGCCGGGTTGAAGCCGTAGTTGGAGCCGGAAAACACGGCAACGCTGCGCAGGGGAGAAGCGGTAGTCATGGGATTATTCCTGGGGTTCGATTCAGGCAGGCACTGCTGCAAGGCTGGAAAAATACAGGGCAGTTTCCCGCTCGGCTTTTGCCCGGATGACATTCACCACATCCGGTTTTTGACCGGTGCCTTCCACCGAAAAAAACTTCACATCGCGCAAGCCGATACTCGCCAGCACGGCTTTCAGCCAGGGCCGCAAAAAGTCCGGTTGATGGGCGTTGACCCCGGTAAAGGTGCCGCCCGAAGCGACAGCGATAAACACCGGCCGGTCGCGAAGGGCGCCGACCTTGCCTTCAGGGGTGATGCGAAAGGTCCGGTCGGCCTGGATCACATGATCGAGCCAGGCCTTCAGCGCCGAAGGCACCATCAGGTTATGCATGGGCGTGGCGATCACCACGCAGTCGGCGCTTTCCAGTTCGCGAATCAATTGCTCGGATCGCAGCAGCGCGCCTGTGGCGGTTACCGGGTTGGACGGATCGCGTCGCTTGCTCACGGCTTCGGCGTAGTCGGCGTCGATATGCGCAAGCCCCGTGACCCCGCGTTCGGTGATGATGAAATCGCTGCCGGGGCGGCTGTCGATCAGGTGATTGATGAGGGTTTGCGAGAGTCGATAACTCTCGGAGGATGTCCCTCGCGGGCTGCAGATCACGCGCAGTATTTTCATGGCATCCTTCGACGTTGGTGGAGACAGGATCTGCATGATGTCGTCGCTTGGACCAGTGACAAAGAGCCAAGAATTGGTTGCGTGTGTGGGCCATGGATGGGGTCAGAGTAGCGCCAGGATTTTTTGCCCAAGTCGTTCGGCACTGGCTTGCGAGTCGATGTTGGCGAAGCCGAGCATCAGCCCGCAATGGGTTTCGGGACCGATGCAAGACTCGCTCAAGGCTTCGGCGTAGATCCCCGCGTGCAGCAGGCGTTCGACCAGCGCACGGTCTGATTGTGGCCGGGTCAATCGCAGGATCAGGTGCATGCCGCCGGGTTGGGCATCGATGTGGATGTGTTCGCCCAAGGCATTGCTCAGGCCTTTGACTGCCGCTATCCGGCGTTCGCCGTAGAGTTTGCGCATGCGCTGGATATGCCGGGCGAAATGGCCCTCGGTGACAAAGGTCGCAACGATGGCCTGGGTCAGCTCCGGGACGCCGCCGAGGAAGGTTTGGGCGACTTGCTCGAAGCGTTCGACCTGCGCCGACGGCACCACCAGATAGGCAATGCGGATGCCGGGAAACAGCACTTTGCTGAAGGTGCCGGCGTAAAGCACACGACCCTCGCGATCCAGGCTTTTGAGCGCTGGCAGTGGACGGCTGACGTAGCGGTACTCGCCGTCGTAGTCGTCTTCGATGATCCACGCTTGCTCCCGACTCGCCCACTCCAACAGTTGCAAGCGTCGCGGCAACGACAGCGACATGCACAACGGGCTCTGATGGGCCGGCGTGACCACGGCGGCGCGTGCGCCGGATGAGTCGTTTACGGCTTGCGCGACTTGCATGCCGTCCTGGTCCACCGCAACGGGTTGCACGCCGATCTGCAAATATTCCAGCACCTGACGGGTAGGGGAGTAACCGGGATTCTCGACGAGCACGCGGTCGCCCGGTTGCAGCAAGGCGTGCACGATCAGCGTCAGGGTGTTGCGGTAGCCCGAAGTGACGAACACCTGCGAAGGCTGGCAACTGATGCCGCGCGCCACTTGCAGGTAGCTGGCAATCGCATTTCGCAGGGATTCCAGGCCATGCGCCGAGGGGTTGGCCATCTCAGCAATCCCCGTTGCACGCACGCAGCGAGCACCGATCTGCGCCCAGATTTTGCGCGGAAATTCGTCCAGCGCCGGCAAGGCCATCTGAAAGGGCAGCACCGGCGACTTTTGCCGGAGCGAGGCGCTGGAGGCTGGGCTCAAGGCGCGTTCGTCTCGGCTTTGGCTAGTCCGGACATTCAGCCCTGCCGCAACCACCGTGCCGGCCTGGCCGCGAGACTGAAGGTAACCTTCGGCGGTCAGCAACGAGTACGCGGTATCGACGGTTCCCCGCGCCAGCCCCAGCTCTTTTGCCAGCGCCCGGGCCGCGGGAATGCGTTCGCCTGGCGCGAGTACGCCTTCGGTGATCGCACCGCGAAACCGCCAGTAGATCTGCCGGTAGATCGGTTCCGTGGAGCCGGGGTCAAGGGGGGAAAAGCTATTGACGGTTTTGCTCATGCTCTGGCTCTGAAGGCAACAGCGTCGCCGACTTAAACAATAATCCTACAAGTCTCATGACCTGCTTCAAAGGGCCATGAATCGCTTGTTCGACTAGGCCATGACGACACAAACATGGCCCATGACACTAACCAAAACATGGCTCTTCAAGCATAGGCCAAGCTGCCCCACGATGCAGTCCTCCAAACAGCAAACCCGAGGATTCATCATGACTCAACGTATCAACTACTCCAGCGCTTCTCCTGAAGGTTACAAGGCCTTCGGCAATGTTTACGGCTATCTGCTCAAGAGCGGTTTGCCCACCGAGTTGATCGACCTGGTTTACCTGCGGGTTTCGCTCATCAATGGCTGTGCGTTTTGCATCGACATGCATTCTCGCGACCTGCTCAACCTCGGTGTCGCGACAGAAAAACTGGTGCTGGTGCCGGTGTGGCACGACGCCGGGAATGTCTTCACCCCGCGTGAACGCATTGCGCTGGCCTGGGCGGAAAGTGTCACTCGCGTTGCCGAAACCGGCGTTCCCGATGCCGTCTATGAGGCCGCTGCCGCTGAGTTCAGCGAAAAGGAACTGGCGGATCTCACCTACGCCATCAGCTTGATGAACGCTTTCAACCGACTTGGCGTGGCATTCCGCTCGCAACCGGCAGCCGCCGCAAAAGCCTGATCCCACTTTCTCTCTCGCCGGGCTTCGAGGCCCGGCGAGTCCTTTCAAAGGAGCTATGACATATGGCCTGGGCACTGCTGGGTATCGCTGGCATTCTGGAAATCGCTTTCGCCTTCTACATGAAGGGCTCCGAAGGCTTCACGCGACTGGTCCCCGGCGTCTTGACCGTGGTCACCGGCCTGTCGAGCGTCATTCTGCTGTCACTGTCGCTGCGCACGTTACCGGTGGGCACGGCCTACGCGGTGTGGACCGGCATCGGCGCGGCAGGGACGGCGATTGTCGGCATGGCGTTGCTGGGCGACTCGACGTCGCTGCCGCGGATACTCTGCATCGCGGTGATCCTGGCTGGCGTGATCGGACTGAAGCTGGTCTCGGGAAATTGAGTCAGCCACTAGCCTGACTTTCCGCCAGCCCCGACCTCCTGATAAATCTCCTGCAAGTTGGCTTTGCGCTCCTGGGTGTTGGGATGGCGCAGGGCCGGTGACTTGACGATGTCTTCCACATCACCCGCCATGGCCACAGCCTGGTTGCTGGCGGCTTTGGACGTCGAACTGGCCTGCGCCGGCGGCAGGTCGTTGATGAACGCATTGATCGAGTCCGCCAGTTGCTGCCGAGTGGGGTAGACCCGACTGAGCATTTTTACCGCGCAGGAATCGGCCTGCAGCTCCTGATCGACATGGTGACGGGTGAATTGCCCCTTCTCCAGTTTGATCCGGTCGACCACTGCCTTGGGGTTTCCCTGAGAGCTTTTCATCAGTGTGAGCAAGTCTGATTTGGCACTGAAGGAGTCGACCACCAGGCTCTGCATCTCCTTGGTTTCATGCCGTTGCAGCACATGGGAAATTTCGTGGGCGAGGGCGAAGTAGGCCTTTTTCTGCATCCCCGGTGTGCTCAGCAGGCCCTTGTCCAGATACAGGTAGCCGCCCGGTAAGGCCAGGGCGTTATGGTTGTCGCTCTTGACGATAAACAGCTTGAATTGATAGTCGTACGGCTCGTGGATGCTGGCCAGAATATCGCTGAGCATCTTGTCGGCGGTGGGGTAATACTTGCGGCCCTGCTTGCTGTCGCGGGCGAGTAACTCGTCCTGGCGGGCCCGATGCTGACGCTCGGCATACATCACCTCGGCGCTCATGGGCATCCAGTTCAATTGCTTGGCCGCCTGCTTCGCCGAGTCACTGAGTTTGTCGCTGCTGGCGGACGCTTGCGAACCGCTTCCACCGAACAGTTTGCTCAGTTGACCGGGCACTGCCTTGATACCTTCCTGCATGCCGAACACCGAGAGCGATGCGAAGTTATCGGTCAGCCGATAGGGTTGCACCAGTTCGGCACAGTTACGGTCGAGCACCACCAGCGCCCGGGGCGGCAGGCTGTTGATGTCCTTGATGTGTTGCGGGCTATCCTGGCTGCTGAAGGGGTTGGACAATTTCGGGGTACTGTCACAGGCACTGACCAGTATCGTCAGCGCCAGTACACCGTGCAGGGCCACGCGCGTGTTCATGGGGTATCCCCGACAGGAACTTGCCTGTCATTTGAGCTGTTGCTTGAGCTGGTTGATGCGCAAATCCCTGGCGCCGTAATACCCCTCTTCGTCGAAAACCGCTGCTTCATACACCAGCCGGCGGGTCGGGTCAGACACTTCCTTTTTAATCTTCTCCAGCCGCGGACGGACCTCGGGGTCGGCCTGCGCCTTGGTCAAGTCGGCCTGGGCTTGCTGGGCGTTGAACGGGCGGTCTTCTTCGAGTTTGCGGCCGCCGGTTTTGCGGGTGTTGACCAGTCTGTCGAGTACTGACATCAGGGAGCCGCAATCAGTCTGTGGTTTGTCGGTTTGAATCTGTCGCAGGCTGGATTGCTGCAAGTCCTGCAGCCCTTTGCAATCTTGGGCCATGGCGGTCATTGCGGCAGGCAGCAGTAGCGTGGCGATGACGAGCTTTAAGCAGAACGGATTCATGGCGTGTCCTCGGCTAGTGAAAAATGTCATCCCAGAAAAATGCGAGCAGGAGTATCAGAAAAAATGCCATCCGACGTATGAGCAGCAGGGTCATTGCGCAATATTGCCGGCTACGCAGCAGGCGCAGGCAATCCACGTAAAAGAAACGCGCCGCACGCTCTGGAAGGCTATGAGCATGGTGCGGCCGCTGTTCCGCTTCCAATGCCAATTGGCTGGTAACGCCGTTGGGGTCACTCGCTTGCAGACGTTGAATCATGGCCTGGCGTTGTTCATAGCCTTCCTGCACGGCAGCACTAATGGCGCTGTTGAAAAAGCTTTCAAACAGCATCCCCAGCGCGATCGGAATGGGTGACAACCAAATGCTGAAGTGGCGCAATAACCAGTACGAACCGAAGGTCAGCCCCCCGACCACGACCGCCAGGCTGATAGCAAGTAACAGGATTTGCCAGGGCGCCCGCTGACGATCGAGGGCGCTGGAACTGAAGCGCAGAGAGAAGTAGCGTCTCCAGAAAAAAGCGATCATGCCGCCCATCAACAGACCCAGCAGGACGTCCAGGGCAAATTGCTGCCATTCCTTGCTCTCGGTGGTTGGTTGCAGCAACGACATGAAGGCCGCGGCATGCACCTCCACGCCATACATCGTACCGAGTGGGGTGAGGTAGGTATCACTGTCGCCGTAGCTGCTGCCAAAAAATACCACCGGCAGGTTATGCAGCGTTTCGTAGGCAGGGACGCCGGCGCATTGCGGCTCGGCCCTGCGTGAAGGAAGCTGGCAGAGGAACACGGGCCGCAATCCGGAAAAATATTGCCCCGGGCTGATTTTCAGATCATTGGTTTTTTCGTTCCGGCAATTTGCCAGGTGGGCGGATTTGTCAGGGTATTTCTCATACGCGGTGGCGGCCAGCGAGTCGGCATTGCATTCGATGCCGTTGACCAGTCCATAGCTGACTCTGATGGTGGGGTCAGCGAAGGACACAAAACCCTTGAGATCCACGCTCCACTTTTCGATCTTCGCCTGGGCGTCACGGTCCAGCATTTCGAAGGGGGCAATCAAAACCGTTTCGGTTTTTCGAGGTTGCGAGAGCAGCGTCTTGAGTTGACTATCGCAGTCCTCGGACACTTTATTTTCCGGACGCTCGAGGGGAAGCAGTGGTAATGGTGGCGAAAGGTCGAGGTCGACCACCAACAGCTTCGGTGGAGTGGGCAGGCTGTAGATTGCTTCGAGGTCCTTTTTCAGCTCGCAGCGATCAAGCGGGCTGCGCTCCCGGTAGAAGTTCTCATGGCTTTCCTGGTCGATCAGCACCACCGCTACCTTGGGCTCGTTGCCGATGTTTTGTGAGACGTCCCGGGCCGTGAGATTGCCGATTCCGAGAAAGGCGTACCCGTCGATAGCGTCGAGCAAGTGCAAACCGTGATGGCAGATGCCCACCACTGCAGCAACCATCAATGCGGCGGGCAGATGGTGGAAGCACGCAGAAAAGCAATTGGCGAGCCTTTGGTCGCATTTGGCTGGGCCAGACATGCCGTTCCTTCCGCCATTCACAAAACGCTAACCCAGGAATCCACCGGGGCACTGTGCAGGAGTCTGCCGTTGTTGCGTTCCGGTACTGGCCAATGACCTACAGCACTCGAACACATAGCGTGTTCAACCGTTGCGCTCCCTGTTCACACTAGCAGTTGGCCAGTCGCTCGCAAGCGCCCTTTATCGGCGAAATAGTCCGCTTGATCGCGGCTGTTTCGCGGTTGTTACACTTTCGGATCCATTTTCCCCTCAACTGTCCTCGACATTGTCGATGTGCTTGAACCGCTCGATCAGAAAGTCGATCAGGCTGCGCACCCGCGCGGATAAATGCAGTTGTTGCGGGTACACGGCATACACGTCGGCGCGGGTCGGCGTCTGGTCTTCGAGTACCAGGCGCAGGCGGCCACTGCGCACATAGCGGGCGATGTCCCATTCCGCCCGCAGCAAGATGCCATGCCCATCCAGCGCCCAGTTCAGCGCCACTTCGCCATCGTTGCAGCCAAGGGCGCCATGCACCTTGATGTTGTCCGTGTGGCCGCCGCTGGTGAAGCTCCAGACGCCGTAGGGCGACTCGTTCTGGCGGATGAAAATGCAGTTGTGGTTTTGCAGATCGGCCAGTCTCTGTGGCGTGCCGTGTTTGTCCAGATACAACGGCGAAGCACACAGCAAGCGACGGTTGGAGGCGATCTTGCGGGCATGAAAAGCGGCGTCCGGCAAGGTGCCGAAACGGATGCCCAGATCGAAGCCGTGGGTGGCCAGGTCCAGCGGGTGGTCGCTGATCTCCAGTTGGATCTCCACCTCGGGATACCGGGCGTAGAACGAGGCGAGGGCAGGGCCGATATGGCGACGGCCAAAGCCCAACGAGGCATTGACCCGAATCAGGCCCTTGGGCGTGGCCCGGCTGCTGCTGACCAACTGCTCAAGCTCGTTGATCTGGGTGAGGATGCGCGCCGCCTGGGAGAAATACAGCTCGCCTTCGGAGGTCAGGCTCATCGAGCGCGTGGTGCGGTTGACCAAACGGATACCCAAACGAGCCTCCAGCGCCGTCAGGCGTTTGCTCACTGCCGGTGGCGTGATGCCCAGCTCCCGTGCGGTGGCGGCGAGGCTGCCTTTGTTGGCCAACAGGTAGAAAAACGACAAATCCAAAGTTTGGCTCATTGGTAACTCAAAGTTATTTATGTAGTGATTTTGAGGAACTCACACCTATTTGTTCACTACATATACTCCGCTCACACCCCGCCTGAACAGCGGGAACAACAAGAAATCGACGAGAGTGGAGTCAACAATGAGCGCATACAAAATTGCTGCAGTGCCGGGTGACGGTATTGGTGTGGAAGTGATTGCCGCAGGTGTTGAAGTGCTACAGGCCCTGTCGAAAAAATCCGGCTTCGAACTGGATTTCAAACACTTCGACTGGAACTCCGACAACTACCTGAAAAACGGCTACTACATTCCCGAAGGTGGTCTGGAAGAGCTGAAGACCTTCGACGCAATCTTCTTCGGCGCGGTCGGTGCGCTCAACGTGCCGGATCACATTTCCCTGTGGGGCCTGCGCCTGCCGATCTGCCAGGGTTTCGACCAGTACGCCAACGTGCGTCCGGCCCGCGTGTTGCCGGGGGTGAAAAGCCCGCTGCACAACGGTGACCAGATCGACTGGGTGGTGGTGCGCGAGAACTCCGAAGGCGAATATTCCGGCAACGGCGGGCGCGTGCACCGAGGCCTGCCGGAAGAAGTCGCCACCGAGGTGTCGGTGTTCACCCGGGCCGGGGTCGAGCGCATTCACCGCTTCGCTTTCGAACTGGCGCAAAGCCGTCCACGCAAGCATCTGACCATGGTCACCAAGTCCAACGCCCAGCGTCACGGCATGGTGTTGTGGGATGAGATTTTCTACGAAGTGGCCAAGGATTTTCCGGATGTGAAAATCGACAAGGAACTGGTCGACGCCGTGACCACGCGCATGGTGCTCAAGCCATCGACCCTGGACGTGATCGTCGCCACCAACCTGCATGCCGACATCCTGTCCGACCTCGCTGCCGCGCTGTCCGGCAGCCTGGGTATCGCACCGACCGCCAACCTCAACCCGTCACGCAAATTCCCCTCGATGTTTGAACCGATCCACGGCTCGGCCTTCGACATCACCGGCAAAGGCGTGGCCAACCCGGTCGCGACGTTCTGGACCGCCGCCATGATGCTCGAACACCTGGGTGAAGCTAGTGCGGCCAAACACCTGATGTCGGCCATCGAAGCGGTGACTGAAAGCGGCCTGCACACCCCGGACCTCGGCGGCAACGCCACCACCCGCCAGATCACCGACGCGGTGATCGCGCTGATCAACCGCTGATTCCCGACGATTCAAGCTGCGGCACAACGCCCAGGGGCAGGTCAGTGGACCTGACCCCTCGGCATTTCCTGACAACAATAAAAAATCAGGGCCCTGTCATGAAAAGAATACTTGGCAAACTCTACGTACAAGTGCTCATTGCGGTGATCCTCGGCGCCATCGTCGGGGTGTTCGTTCCCGAAACCGGAGCGGCGCTCAAACCCTTGGGTGACGCGTTCATCAAACTGATCAAAATGCTCCTCGCACCGGTGATTTTCCTGACCGTGGTCACGGGCATCGCGCGCATGGAAAACATGAAGGAACTGGGGCGCGTGGGCTTTCGCGCGCTGCTGTATTTCGAGGTGGTGTCGACATTGGCACTGGTGGTCGGACTGGTCGTGGTGGACGTGTTCAAACCCGGTGCGGGGATGAACATCGATGTCGCGACGCTGGACACTTCCAGCCTGGCGACCTACACCACGGCGGTGAAACATGCCTCGTTCATGGACTTCGTCATGAACATCATTCCCGACACCATTGTCGATGCCTTCGCCAAGGGCAACGTCCTGCAGATCCTGCTGTTTTCGATCCTGCTCGGTATTGCCCTGGCCCATGTCGGACCGCGCGGCAAACCCTTCGTCGACACGCTGGACAGCTTGATGCAGGGCATGTTCCGCATCGTCAACATGGTCATGCGCCTGGCACCGATCGGCGCTTTCGGTGCCATTGCGTTCACCATCGGCAAATACGGTTTCGGCTCGCTGTTCTCCCTCGGCAAGCTGATGGCCTGCGTGTACCTGACCTGCGCGGTGTTCGTGATTTTTGTGCTTGGCCCAATCTGCCGCTACAGCGGATTCAGCCTGTGGAAGTTCCTCAAGTTCATCAAGGAAGAACTGTTCACCGTGCTGGGTACCAGTTCTTCGGAATCGGTGCTGCCGCAGATGATTTCCAAGATGGAAAAGGCTGGCGTGTCGAAACCGGTGGCGGGGATGATCATTCCGTCCGGTCTGACCTTCAACCCGGACGGACAGGCGATCTACTACACCATCGCCGCGATCTTCATTGCCCAGGCAACCAACACGCCGCTGACCCTGACCGATCAATTGATCGTGCTGGCAGTGTTGATGTTCACCTCCAAGGGTTCGGCGGGCGTCACCGGTTCCGGCTTCATCATTCTGGCGGCCACTTTGTCGTCGTTGGGGACCATTCCGGTGGCGGGCATGGTCTTGCTGTTGGGCGTTGATCGCTTCATGTCGGAAGCGCGGGCGATCACCAACACCATTGGCAATGGCGTCGGCACCATGGCGATTGCCAAATGGGTGGGAGCGCTGGATACGGTGAAAATGCACAAGGCGCTTAATGGTGAGGTTGTTGAGGAGGAGGTCAAGGAGGTGTTTGTGCCGTCAACGGTGGCGATTGCACCGTTGACCAGCAAAATGAAAACGGCGACCGGCGCATAGGAAATCCAGTGTAGGAGCGAGCCTGCTGGCGATGGCGGTGTGTGAGCCGCCATGTATTTTGAACATGCCGGCCTTATCGCGAGCAGGCTCGCTCCTACAGGTAATCAATGTCGGTCCGGAACCCCGCTGTCCACCTCCTGCAACAGGGGCTAATATGCCGCGATAAAACCACAATAACGACGTGACCGGCCTTGTATGAAAATCCACCCATTACCGCCACTCAACAGTCTGGTCGCGTTTGAAGCGGCGGCACGTCATTTGAGTTTCACGCTGGCTGCGCAAGAGTTGAACGTGACGCAAGGTGCAATCAGTCGGCAGGTTCGGCTGCTTGAAGATTATCTGGGCAAGGTGTTGTTCGAACGCACCACCCGTACGATTCACCTCAGCCCGGCGGCCAGTCAGTACTATGAAACGGTGCGTGCGTCTTTGATGCAAGTCGCCCAAGCCACCGGCGAGATTCGCCATTGGCAGGGCGCCGAGCAGGTGACGGTCGCTACCAGTACCGCGATGGCTTCGCTGTGGCTCTTGCCGAAAGTGACCGAGTTTCAACGGGAGAACGAAGAGATCGACCTGCGGATCATCGCCCATGACCAGGTCAAGGATTTCTCCCGCCTCGATTGCGACCTGGCGTTGTATTACTGCAAGACACCGCCCCGCGACATGCAGGTCACCCCGTTGTTTTCCGAAGAGGTTTATCCGGTTTGCAGCCCAGCTTACCTTGCCAAATATCCAGCCTTGAACAAGCCCGAGGACCTGGCAGCCTGCACCTGGCTGTTTCTCGATGACCCGCAACGCGACTGGATTGGCTGGCCGGAGTGGTTCCAGAGCCAGGGCCTGAAAAATGTCGAGCCAAAACGCCGCATCAATATCAACAGCTACTCGATGCTGATCCAGTCGGCCATCAGCGGGCAGGGTATTGCGTTGGCCTGGTCCAATCTTGTCGATGACCACCTGCAGAGCGGCGCGCTGATCCGTCCGCTCGATACCGTGTTGCGGACCGATGCGCAGTTTTGTTTGCTTGAGCCGTTGTCCCGTGGCGGCATGCGCCAGAGCGTCAAACGCTTTCGCAGCTGGTTGATGAATCAACTTCCGACACCGCCCCTGTAGGAGCTATCGAGTGCAACGAGGCTGCGATCTTTTGTTTTGTTAAAAAGCAAAATCAAAAGATCGCAGCCTGCGGCAGCTCCTACGGGGGAACCACGGTGCTGTCATATTCATGATCAAAAGTCATTAATCCCTCCCGAAATATCGTTTGTCGAGACACTCCCTGTTTTCCCAAACTTGCCGCCAGCGGACCCGGGCCAATGAGCCTGCCGATCATCCAAACCGTGCCCAGCAGGGGAAAACAATAATGACCACCCTCCAACAGATTCCAGTGCATCACCTTGAAACCGTCCTCAATCCGATTCACGAAGCGACCGGCCTGAGCAACGAGTTCTACACCGAGCAACGTTACTTCGAACTCGAACGCGATCAGGTCATGGGTAAAACCTGGGCCTGTGTCGGCTTCGCCAGCGATCTGGGCAAGGCCGGTTCGGTCAAGCCAATCGATTTCATGGGCCTGCCGTTGCTGTTGATGCGCAACCGCGAAGGCCTGGTGCAAGTGTTCCATAACGTCTGCAGCCACCGCGGCATGAAACTGGTGGAAGAGGCCGGTGAAGTGCAGGGCGTGATTCGCTGCCCGTACCACTCCTGGACTTACGACCTCAACGGCGGCTTGCGTGGCACGCCTCACGTTGGCGGCATCGACCAGCACAAGGACGAACGCTTCGCCTGTGAAAAACATGGCTTGAAGGCCATCCGCAGCGCGATCTGGATGGACATGGTGTTCATCAACCTGTCCGGCGATGCGCAGCCGCTCGAAGACATGCTGGCGCCGTTGACCCAACGCTGGACCCAGTTCCTTGGCGAAGACGGCATGAGCCTGTTGCGCCGCCGCCCGGGTCATGACGCGACCACGCTGGACATCAACTGCAACTGGAAACTGGCCGTCGAGAACTACTGCGAGGCTTACCACTTGCCGTGGGTACACCCGAGCCTGAACTCGTACTCGCGTCTGGAAGATCACTACAACATCATTTTTGACGAACACTTCGCCGGTCAGGGCAGTTACGCCTACAACCTGTCGGACGTCGCCGGTACGCACCTGCCGAAATTCCCGGGCTGGCCGCTGGACCGTTTGCGCAACGCCGAATACGTCGCGTTCTTCCCTAACGTCTTGCTCGGCATCCAGGCTGACCATGCCTTCGCCATGCAACTGGAACCAGTCGCGCCGGGCCGCACCATCGAGCACCTGCGCCTGTTCTATGTCGGCGACGAAGCCGCGAGCAGCGAAGAATTCAGCGCTTGCCGCGATGCAATCCTGGAGTCGTGGAAAGTGGTGTTCGCCGAAGACATCAGCTCCGTGGAAGGCATGCAGAAAGGCCGGCATTCCCCAGGCTACAAGGGCGGCGCGTTCTCGCCGGAAATGGACATCCCGACGCACTTCTTCCACCAGTGGGCTGCACGTCAGTTGCTCGCCACCACGCCGTCTGCCTGAGGAGAGGTCCCATGTATCCGATAGCCTCTCACTGGCTCAACTACATCGACGGGCAATGGAGCGACAGCGTCCAGCGCCTGACGGTGAACAACCCTGGCACCGCCGAACCCCTGGCGACCATCGCCCAGGCCACCGTGGCCGATGCCGAGCGTGCATTGCTGGCGGCGCGTCGCTGCGCCGACAGCGGCGAATTGACCCGCGTGCGCCCGGCGCAGCGTGTCACCTGGCTGCTGCGCATCGCCGAAGAAATTCGTGCGGTGGCGGACGAAGGCGCTTGGGTGCTGTGCCAGGAAAACGGCAAGCGCCTGAGCGATGCCAAGGACGAGTTCATCGAGGCAGCGCGCTACTTCGAGTATTACGCCGGCATGGCGGACAAGATCGAGGGCACCTCGATTCCGCTGGGCAACGGTTACATGGACTTCACCCTTTACGACCCGATGGGCGTTTCGGCCCAGATCGTGCCGTGGAATTTCCCGGTGTCGATCTGCGCCCGTTCGCTGGCGCCGGCACTGGCGGCCGGTAACGCAGTGGTGATCAAGTCCCCCGAGCTGTCCCCGCTGGGCATGTGCGTACTGATCCGCGCCATCGCCAAGGCTGGCTTGCCCGACGGCGCGGTCAACCTGATTTGTGGCCGTGGTCGCGAAGTCGGTGCGTACCTGGTCAGCCACCGTGCTGTCGATCAGATCGTGTTCACCGGTTCCGTACCGACGGGTCAGTCGATTTTGCGCGATGCCGCACAGCATGCGATTCCGAGTGTGATGGAGTTGGGTGGCAAGTCGGCGGCAATCGCCTTTGCCGATGCTAATCGTGAACAACTGCTGGCCAGCGTTCAGTCGGGGATTTTCTTCAATGCCGGCCAGGTCTGTTCGGCGATGTCGCGGCTGCTGGTACAGCGCGAGATTTATGAAGAAGTGGTCGAGGCCGTCGTCGCCATGGCCGAAGGGCTAAGTGTCGGACTGGGTCAGGACAATGCCGACCTCACGCCGGTCGTCAGCGCCGGGCAACTGACGGGCATCGAAGCGTTGTGCCGACGAGCCATCGAAGACGGCGCCGTGGCGGTTACCGGCGGTGAAGCCTTCGCTGACCGTGCCGGGCACTTCATGCGTCCGACCGTGTTCCGCGACGTCACCCCAGAGATGTGCATCGCCCAGGAAGAAGTGTTCGGGCCGGTGCTGGCGATCATGCCATTCGACACCGAAGAACAAGCCATCGCGATTGCCAACGGCACCGAATTTGGTCTGGTGGCCGGGGTGTTCACTCAGGACATCAGCCGCGCCATGCGTTGCACACGCCAGTTGAAATCCGGCCAAGTGTTCGTCAACGAATGGTACGCCGGTGGCATCGAAACGCCGTTTGGCGGTGTCGGGTTGTCGGGCTTCGGTCGGGAAAAGGGCCAGGAAGCCTTGTACAGCTATGTGCGCACCAAAAACGTAGCGATCCGGATTGCTGGGGAGTGAACACCATGTTCAAGACTTGGCTTTGCATCGTTTGCGGCCTGATTTACGACGAGGCGCTGGGTTGGCCCGAGGATGGCATCCTCGCCGGCACGCGCTGGGAAGATGTTCCCGAAGACTGGATCTGCCCGGAATGCCACGTCGGCAAGGCTGATTTCGAAATGCTCGATATCAGTGAATACACGCAGGCGGTGACAGCCGTCAGCACGCCGCCGGTAGCGGTGGCTGCGCCTGTCATTGCTACGGCACCGCGCCAGCCGATCGTCATCATCGGCAGTGGTTATGCCGGTTACGGCCTGGCCCAGGCGTTGCGCAAGGCAGACCCGAAGGTCGAGATCCGCGTGCTGACGCAAGAGTCCGGTCACCTGTATTCGAAACCTGCGCTGTCGATCGGACTGTCCCAAGGCAAGAGCGCCGAGGCGTTGTCCGGCGAATCACCGCTGGCAATCGAGCAGCGCTTGAACATCCGCGTGTATCCGCACTGCAAGGTGCTGGGCATCGACAGTTCGGCGCGGCGCTTGCGTACAAGTTTCGGCGAAATGGAGTATGGCCAGCTGGTGCTTGCCAGCGGTGCACAGCCGATTCGCTTGCCGATTCAGGGCGATACGTCAGCGCTGATCAGCGTCAATAACCTGCAGGATTACCACGGGTTCCGTGAGCGTCTGACCGGTGTGCGGCGCGTCGCGATCCTGGGCGATGGCCTGATTGGTTGCGAGTTTGCCAATGACCTGGCCCACAACGGTTTCAGCGTCGATGTGATCGGCCTGGGTCGCTGGCCGATGGAGCGTCTGTTGCCGGCGGAGGCGGGGCAGGTGCTGCAAAACGCTCTGAGTGATTTGGGAGTGACATGGCATCTGCAGAACACCCTGGAGGCCATCGATTCCACCGCGCAGGGCTATCGCTTGAAACTCGCCAACGGCCAGACCATCGAGGCAGATCTGGTGTTGTCTGCCGTCGGTCTGCGTCCCGATGTGAGCCTGGCAGAGAGCGCTGGCGTAGTGGTTGGGCGGGGCATTCAGGTGAGCGCTCAGTTGCAAACCTCTGTACCGGGCATCTACGCCTTGGGTGACTGCATCGAGGTCAATGGGCAACTGCTGCCGTATCTGGCGCCGATCAACCAAGGCATTGCTGCGTTGAGCAAGACATTGCTTGGCCAACCCACGGCTGTCGACTACCCGTTGATGCCGGTAACGGTGAAGACGCCGGCGGCGCCGCTGTGTCTGTTGGCACCCGCTAACGCCGGTGAAGGTGAATGGCGCTGCACGCCGACCGACGATGGCTTGAGTGCCGGGTTCTACGACACCACGGGCCAGCTCAATGGTTTTGTCCTGCTCGGTCGTCAAGCGCAAACGCAACGCAGCGCATTGCTGCAGTCCTGTCAGCATTCCCAGCAGGCGGTTGCCTGAGGCTCGAATCATGAAAAACACGATCAACCTGCCATTCGATGACTCGAGCTGCGGCTGGTACGCGGCGCTGCCCGAGCAACCGTCCTGCCAACGCTTGTCCGGTGAACAGCGTGCAGACTACGCCGTGATTGGCGCGGGTTTCGCCGGCCTCGCCGCTGCCCGCCGTCTGGCCGAGCATCATCCGCAGGCCCGTATCCTGCTGGTGGATGCGCAACGGGTCGCCCATGGCGCCTCGGGGCGCAACTCCGGTTTTGTGATCGACCTGCCGCACAAATTTGCCCTGGAGCATCCGGACCCTGCGCACAAACAGCGTTTGCTGTCGCTCAACCGTTCCGCGATTTCGCAGCTGCAAGGGCTGGTGCAAAACCATGGCATCGTTTGCCAATGGTCCCATGCCGGCAAGTATCAAGGCGCCGTTGGCGCACGTGGCGAGGCTTACCTCGATCATTTCGAACGACTGATGAGCGATCTCGGCGAACCGTTCCGCAGGGCCGATTCCGCTGAGCTGGCCAAGGTGTTGGGCACCGACCATTACAGCGGCGCCATCTACACCCCCGGCTGCTACCTGATGCAACCGGCAGCGCTGGTCACCGGTCTGGCTCGTACATTGCCGAGCAACGTCGAATTGCTGGAAGAGTCCCCCATCCAGCGTCTGGAGCGCGACGGGCGTGGCGGCTGGATTCTGCACGGCACTTCAGGGCTGATCCGTACCCCGCAACTGCTGTTGGGCACCAGCATCTTCACCCAGGAGTTCGGTTATCTACGCAATCGCCTGTTGCCGGTGATGACCTTCGCCAGTTGGACCCGCCCGTTGACCGATGCGGAACTGGCCACCTATGGCGGCCAACTGGACTGGGGCCTGACCCCGGCGGACCACGCCGGCACGACGGTGCGCATGACTCAGGATCGTCGGTTGATCATCCGCAACACCTACAAGCACGTACCCAAATACGGTCGCAGCACCAGCGACGGCATGCGTTCGAAAGTGCGTGATTCACACCGCAAGGCATTCCTGGCGCGCTTCCCGCAACTGGCCGACGTGCCTTTCAGCCATACGTGGGGCGGCGTCTATGCGATCTCGCGCAATTTCACCAATTTCTTTGGCGAGCTGGAACCGGGCGTGCATGCCTCGGCGTGTGACAACGGTGTCGGTGCAGCCTGGGGCACCATTTCCGGGACGATGCTCGCCGATCTTGCCGTCGGTGCCGAGTCGGCACAGTTGAACGATATCCGCGCCGTGACCGGCATGCCGTCGCTCAATCCGCCGGAACCGTTCCTCGGCCTGGGCGTGCGCTCGCGCATTCATCTGGCGGCGTGGAACAGCCGGAGTGAGCTATGAGCCCTGCGGACAAAGGCAAAAGCGGCGTGCTGCGTATCGACCATCAGGACCTCGACTTTACCTTCCGTGGCGGCCCGCCCGGCGCCGCGTATGTGGCGCGAGCCATCAGCAACGAAATCTCGCCGAACATCGGTGTGGGTTTCGCGCGCTGGGAAGGTGCGCAAGTCGCCTGGACGGTGCTCTACGACGAGGTGATTTTCGTGATCGAGGGTTGCTTCGAACTGCAGGTCGGCGACGAGCTTTTTCAAGTCACGCCTGGCCAGTTGCTGTGGATTCCCGAAGGCACCGAGCTGGTGTATGGCGGGCATGCGTTGTTCGGATATGTGGTTCACCCCGGCAACTGGAAGCAACTTCACGGCTTGGCTTGACGCGCAATTATCGGGGGATCGGCACGGTGATAAAACTCACAAAAACCTTCGGCGCCCTCTATCTGGCCAGCTTGTTGATGCAGTTGGGATCGACCTTGCTGATGACCTATCTGGCGCTGCGTCTCAATGCGATGGGGTCGACCGAAACGGCAGGCGGTGCGCTGATGGCCGCCAATGCCTTGGGGATGGTGCTGGGTGGCTGGGTCGGGCGCAGCCTGATCGCGCAGGTCGGGCACATTCGGACCTATGCGGCTTGCGCCGGAACGATTGCGGCGGCGGTATTGGCGCATGAGTTCAGCACCTCCTTGCCATTCTGGCTGGTGCTTCGTGGGCTGGTCGGGCTGGCCATGATGTGCCAGTTGATGGTGCTGGAAAGCTGGCTCAACGATCAGGCCCGCACCGAGCAGCGCGGCAGTGTGCTGGCGTTGTACATGGTCGCCAGCTACGTCGGCATGATGCTCGGTCAACTGGCCTTGAGTCTCGACGAGGGCTTGGGGATTCGTGCGCTGTTGGCGGTGGCGATGGTGTTCGCGCTGTGTTCGGTGCCAGTGGCACTCACCCGCAGCGCACATCCGACGGCGGTGCCTTCGGCCTCGATCGATCTACGGTTGTTCCTGCGGCGCATCCCGCAGTCTCTGGTGACGATTCTGGTGTCCGGGATGATCAACGGCAGCTTCTACGGATTGGCGTCGATCTATGCGAGCAAGCAGGGCTTGGGCACGGCGCAGGTTGGCCAGTTCATGGCGTTGACCATCGGCGCCGGGCTGTTGGCGCAGTTGCCGCTGGGCTGGCTTTCGGATCGATTGCCCCGTGCGAGCCTGATTCGCGCAGTGGCGGTGTTGCTGGTGCTCATCAGCCTGCCGCTGGGCTTCTATCAAGCGCCTTCGTTCATGACCTTGCTGTGGTTCGGCGCGGGCATCGGCTTTTTGCAGTTCTGCCTGTATCCGCTGGGCGTGGCGTTGGCCAATGACAATATGGAGCCACAGTTGCGCGTTTCGCTGTCGGGCATGTTGTTGATCACCTTCGGTGTCGGCGCCTGTTTCGGTCCGCTGATCGCGGGTGTGTTGATGGAGTATTTCGGCAGCTCAAGCTTCTACTTTTTCTATGCGGGCAGTGCAGCGTTGCTTGCGTTGTGCGTGGGCCAGGCGAAAGTCACCGGCAAGCACCTGCAAAAGGATGCGCCACTGCAACACCCATCGACACCCAACGGGATCGCCAGCTCGAGCCTGGCGTCGGTTGTCGAGCCTGTCAGTGAGTGCGTGGACGGACGTTAAGCGAAGGAGGGCGGAGCGGATTTATTGATGCGTTTTTCTCATGAGTCGGTGACTAAAAATGGTTTGAACGATGGTCAGGTTTCAATCATCTTGGCGATGCTGCCAAAACCGAGATAGACCGGAATTAAACTGCAGATAAACAGCGCGCTGACATCAGTTGATATCAGGCGATAAGCATCTTGCGGAATACTCTCTAAAACCCTTAAACAAAAACAAAAGGGGAAAACAATGCGTGCGCAATCAGGCATGTTAAAAGGCTTGAACCCGAATGTGACAGTCGCTTCGATATTGGCGGTGATCTCATTTGTTCTATTTTGTGCATTTAAAGATGAGCAGGCAGCCAAGGCTTTTGAAATGGCTTCGGTGTTTATCCTGCATAACTTCAAGTGGTATTACCTCGCCCTGATCAGTGGCGTACTCGGTCTGCTGCTTTATATCTCCGTCAGCCGTTTCGGCAATCTCAAACTGGGCACCGAACATGACCGGCCCGAGTTCAGCTTCGCCTCGTGGATTGCCATGTTGTTCAGCGCCGGGATGGGCATTGGCCTGATTTTCTGGTCTGTCGCCGAGCCCATGCTGCACTACGCCGACAACCCGTTCTCCAAGGGCCTGACGGACGAGTCTGCAACCTTGGCGATGCGCATCACGCTGTTCCACTGGGGCCTGCACCCGTGGGCGATCTTCTCCATGATCGGCCTGAGCCTGGCGTATTTCGCCTACCGTAAAGGTTTGCCGCTGGCCCTTCGTTCGTTGCTGTACCCGCTGATTGGCGACCGCATCTACGGCTGGATCGGTCATGTTGTCGACATTATGGGCGTGGTTATTACGGCGTTCGGTGTTTCGCAATCTTTGGGGTTGGGTGTCGTTCAAATCAATACCGGGTTGCATCAGGTATTTGGTATTCCGGTAAGTGTTGGATTGCAGTTATCCATCATTCTGTTCGTGAGTATTGTTGCGTGTATTTCGCTACTTGCCGGGCTGTCCAAGGGTATGAAGCGTATCTCCACGCTTAATATGTATCTGTCCTTCATCTTAATGCTGGCGGTACTTGCGATTGGTCCGACTCGCTACATTCTGAACCTGATGTTTGAGTCCACTGGCGACTATGTACAAAACATCGTCGGCCTGAGCCTCTGGATGGACACGCAAAAAGACAGCGAATGGCAAAACTGGTGGACGGCGTTCTACTGGCCTTGGTGGATGACCTGGGGTCCCTTTGTCGGTCTGTTCATTGCACGGATCTCCAAAGGCCGGACCATCCGTGAACTGGTGATCGGCGCGTTGGTGGTGCCGACCATGGTGACCATTCTGTGGATGTCGGTGTTCGGTGGTGCGGCGCTGAAAAACGAACAGCAGGATCGTCAGGCTTACCAGGCGTCTGTCGCCAGCCAGGTGGTGACTCAGGAACAGCCGAAGTTCGAAGGCGGCACGGTGCTGCTCGCCACCAAGAAAGAAACCACGGCGGCCATGTTCACGCTGCTTCAGTCGCTCGATGGCCCTTCGATTGGCGCTGCGCTGTCGATATTGGTGTGCGTGTTGCTGGGTGTGCATTTTGTCACCACGGCGGATGCCGGAACCCAGGTGTTGTGCACCTTGTGTGCGCTGGGCAGCACCAATCCGCCGAACTGGATCCGGTTGCTGTGGTGCCTTCTGGAAGGTGCGATTGCCGCAGGTCTATTGCTGGCGGGTGGGCTGAAGGCGATTCAGATGGCGAGTATTGCTGCCGGTTTGCCGATTGCGATGTTGCTGCTGGTGATGTCGTACACCTTGATTCACAGCTTGCGCAAAGAGATGCCGAGCGTGCCGGCGTGGACGCCAGCGGTGGATGTTTTGCCGGACATTGAGCGTCGTGAGTCGGTGGGGCGAATGGGTTCGTTGGCTGCTGCGCAGGCTTAAGGCGCGTTATCGTTGACGTCCATCGCGAGCAGGCTCGCTCCCACAAGTGAACGCATTCCCCTGTAGGAGCGAGCTTGCTCGCGAAAAACGTTCGGCGAATGCGGTCATTCAGGCAGGGCGCGCTACCGTTGGCGTCCTGCATTCCCCCTCATTTCGTTAACAGTGTTTGTCCGGCGCTGCGCTGTTTGGCGCCGGGGTAAACCCCTAGCATCGTCTCTACGGAATGAGCCCACGCCATGGGCTCACAACGTACAAGCAAACCCACTTGAACGAGACGGTGAACCTCATGAATATCTCAAAAATCGCGATTTTCCTTGCACTCAGTTGTATCGGTGCGCAGGCCTTTGCCGAAGAAAGCCACGCCAAAGTGTCGAGAGACCAGACACCGGTAGAGACCTACACCTACGGTTCGAAACTGGACGTGAAGAAGGTCATCTCCGTGACCGATGTTCCGCCAGAATGTGGTCCGGTTTCGGCACAAATGACTTATGAAGATTCGCAAGGTCAGCGGCATGTCCTGCAGTATCAGGTCATGGGCACCGGATGCTCGAACGGTTGAGTGCCGTGATGACGGTGGAGGGTCGACACTCCATCCGGGCGGGGGGGTACATTCAGTTGTTTTTGGCGTGTTTTGACGAACGCGCAATTTTGTCATCGGTCGCCAGCAACCCGGGCAGGTAGTCCTTCAGGAACTCCACCCAGGTTTTTATTTTTGCATCGACGAATTTTCGTGAAGGGTAGATTGCAAACAGGTTCAACTCTTCGAAATGATAGTCCGGCAGCACCCGCACCAGGGTGCCGGCCTTGAGCCCGGCCACGGCAGACGCAATGGGCTGAATGCCGATCCCCATGCCACGGGTGATGGCAACGGTCATTGCATCGGCGGTGTTGACGTGAAACGGCGACACCGGGGTGCTGACGGTCTCCACGCCTTCCGGCCCTTCGAACACCCAGTGTTCAACCGGCATGATCGTGTTGACGATCCTCAAGCAATCATGTGCTCCCAACGAACCCGGTGTGTCGGGCATTCCGCGTTTCTTCAGGTACGCCGGCGAGGCGCAGAGGATGCTGTAGGTGATGCCCAGCCGCTGCGCGACAAAGCCCGAGTCGGGCAAGTCCCGCGCCAGCACGATCGACATGTCATAGCCTTCCTCCAGCAAGTCCGGCAGCCGATTGGTCAAGGTCAGATCAAACAGGACCGAGGGATGTGTCTCGCGGTATTGGGCGATGGCGTCGATCACGTAATGGTTGCCGATGGCCGACATCGCATGAATCTTCAAACGGCCCACAGGGGTGATCTGTGCGGTGCCCGCTTCCTCCTCGGCTTCACGCAGTTCTTCCAGAATTCTCTCGCAGCGTTGCAAGTAACGTGTGCCGGCCTCGGTCAGCGCCAGGCGGCGGGTCGTGCGGTTGATCAGGCGGGTTTGCAGACGGGCTTCCAGACTGGAAACCGCTTTGGAAACGTTGGTCGTGGTGGTGTCCAGCAACTGGGCCGCTGCGGTAAAGCTGCCGCTTTGGGCGACCGCCATGAAGCTGCGCATGGTCTGGAAAACATCCATCGGTTTCACCTCAAGGTATAGCCAAAAAAAGGGACGGTCGGTGCCGTCCCTTGTCGTGCATTACTGTTTGCGCGGGATGAATCCCGGCACACCCGTCTCGACCACCGAATTGAAGCGTATCCGCGTTGTGATCTCTTCGCGAATTTCCAGCATGGCCCGGTGCGGCAATGTAGCGATATCGAAGTTTTCGCGGATACGGCTCGGTGTTGCCGAAGTAGTCAGGAACGCTACACCCCGTTGCACAGCCCAGGCCAGTAATACTTGGGCCGGGGTGCGCTGCAAATGCCGGGCGATCCCGGTAATCACTTCGTCTTCCAGCACGTTCGGCTCCATGCCATGCCCGAGCGGGGCGAAGGCGAGGACGACGATGCCATGCTCCTTGCAGAACTCCAGCAGTTCCCATTCCGGCAAGTACGGGTGGGATTCGACTTGCACCACGGCGGGTTTGATCCGCGCCTCGGCCACGATCTCTTTCAGCGCTTCCAGGGTGATATCGGACAAGCCGATTGCGCCGCAACGACCCTCATCCACCAGTTGCTCAAGCGCGCGCCAGGTGTCGATCAGCTTCACGTCACCATCGTAGAGGACATGCCCGAAAGCATCCCGCGGGTCTTGATCGTCGCCCGCCTTGAAGGCGAAAGGCGTATGGATCAGGTAGCAATCGATGTAATCCACCTGGAGCCGACGGCAACTGGCTTCGAACGCCGGCAACACGCGCTCGGGACGGTGGTTGGTGTTCCACAGTTTGGTGGTAATGAACAAGTCTTCGCGCCGCGCCTTACCCGCGTCCATGAATGCCTTGAAGGCAACGCCAACACTTTCTTCGTTGCGGTACCGCTCGGCGCAATCGAAATGGCGGAACCCGGTTTCCAGCGCATGGGTGATCGCCTCGGTGGTGACGCTCAGGTCCTTGAACAGGGTGCCGAAGCCGACGGCGGGCATTTTCCCCGTACCGTGATTCAGCGCAAATTTTGTATCGCGAAGTTCATCGTGAAAGGCTTCGTAGGACATGTCATTACTCCAAATATCGAGGCCGCAGCCTCTACTGATACGAACGTTGTGGGGCTTCGCGGCTGGCAACCCGTTGCTCGAAGACGCCAATGGAATTGCCGCCGAGGGCAACAAACAGCTGCACGGTGTCGAGGTACTGCGCGGTCTTCACGCGGATATGGCCCAGCAGCGACTGTTGGTAGGCGCGCTCGGCTTCCAGCACCTGGAGGATGCTGTTCTCGCCTTGGGCATAGGCTTGCTGGTTCAACCGCAGGCTGGTTTCGGCCGCTTGCAGGGCGTCTTCCTGGGCACGGAATTCTTCCGCGTCGTGGTTGATCGCTTGCAGCGTGTCCGCGACCTGGCCGAACGAACTGATGACGGTCTGCTGATAGCCGGCGAGCGTCGCGTTGTAGCCTTCGACGGCGGCCTGCTGCTCAGCCTTGAGGGTTCCGCCGTTGAAGATCGGTGCCGTCAGGCCCGCAGCAAAACCCCAGAGCGCGGCACCGCCATTGCCTGAAGCGGCCTGGGCCAGCGACGCGGACAGCGTCACCCGCGGATAAAGATTGGCGGTCGCCACGCCAACGGCGGCGCTGGCGATGTGCAGCTCGGCCTCGGCCTGGCGCACGTCCGGCCGGTCGTGGGCCATTTCCGAGGGCAGGCTGACCGGCACGTTCGACGGCAAGGCGAACTCGTCGAGGTGGAAGTCCGGCGCGATCCAGTCCGCCGGGCCTTTGCCCGTCAGAATCGACAGCGCATGGCGGGCCGCATCACGTTGCTGGGCCAATGGCGGCAGCAGCGTGCGGTCCTGGGCAAGCCGCGTCTCGGCCAGCGAAACATCAATCTGCGTGGTCGTGCCGTTGATCAGCGCCGCGCGTACCAGTTCGAGGTTCTTGATGTCGTTGGCCAGCAGTTTCTCCACGGCCTGGATTTGCGCGTTGGCCGATGCGATCAATAACGACTGGCTGGCAACCTCGCCGGTCAGGGTCAGGTACGCCGCCTCAAAGCGATGCTTTTGCAGATCGGTGAACGCTTGCTGCTGTTCGACCAGCCGCTTGTTGCCGCCGAACACATCGAGGTCGAAACCGACCCGTGGTCCGATCGCATAGAAGTTAGAGATCGAAGGTTCCTTGGCGTTGTGCACCCGTTGACGACCCGCCGTCGCGCCGAAGTCGACCTGCGGGTACAACGCGCCTTGCGCCGCCGCCACGGATTGCGACGCCTGGCGAATGGTTGCATCGGCGGCGACCAGTTCAAGGTTGCCGTCGATGGCCCGGCGCACGACCTGGTCGAGCTTGGGCGAGCGGAAGGCCGACCACCATTGCCCACTGACTTTCTGGCCAAGCGCGATGCGCTGCTGGCCGCCGAGATGTTGTTCGGCCTGTTGGTCGTAGTGCTGCGATGGGCTGGCAGCCGGAGTTTTAAAGTCAGGGCCGACGGTGCAGGCCGAGAGAAAAACCAGCGCCGACAATGCCGTGAGTTTCGGTTGGAACAGATGACTGGATTTCATTGGGCACACTCCACGAAAACTAGTTGGCCGCAGCGGGTTTGCGAAGAAAGAGAATCAGCGGGCTGACCACCAGCATCGCCACCATCAGGATCTTGAACTGGTCGACAACGGCGATGAACGCAGCCTGGTGGGTGATCAGGTGGTTGAGCCCTTCAAGTGTCGGCAGCGATGCGGTGCCGAAATGCGCGGCGGCGCTATAGGGCGTCACGTTGTTGCCAAGCGCCAGATGCATCGCCTGCGTATTGTTGAAGAAGAAAATCTGCACGATCGCCACGCCAATGGTGCTGCCGTAAACACGGGAAAGATTGAACAGACCGGTGCCTTCCGGACGCAGCTTGGGGTCGAGCGTGCTGAACGCAACCTTGGTCAGCGACGGCATTAGCATGCCGATGCCGATCCCCTGGATCGCGCCGGTCACCGCAACCGGCGACCAGTCCATCAACGGCGAATAGCCGAGCATCAACCAGTTGGCATAAATCACCGCGCCGGCGCCTATCGCCACGAACCACCGACGGTCGAAACGCTCAGGCACGCGCCCCATCAGCAGGAACGCACCAACCAGCCCGATACCGCGCGGGATGGTCAGGGCTCCGGTAGTGTCAGGCGGGTAGCCGAGGATTTCATCGAGCATCGGCGACGTCAGGGCCATGGTCGACAACAGCACGAAACCGACGGCGAAAAAGATGATCGTCGACAGCACGAAATTGCGATCGCGGAACAGGCTCTTGTTGAGGAAATGCGCCTGTTTGGTCAGCACATGCACCAGGAACAGGTACAAGCCCAGTCCACTGGCCAGCGCCTCGATCCAGATTTCCGGCGAGTCGAACCAGTCCATGCGTTCACCACGGTCGAGCAGCATTTGCAGGCTGATCAACGCCAGTGTGAAGGTGCCAAAACCAAAGAAGTCGAACGCCGGCGCCTTCGCGGCTTTCTTCTCGGTGAGCAACAGCGCTACGACCAGGAAGATGTATGCCGACAACGGCAGGCTGACGTAGAAGATCGGACGCCAGTCGAAATGCTCGGCGATCCAGCCACCGATGCTCGGGCCGCTGACGATGCCCACGAGCACGATGGCGGTCCAGGTCGCGCCGAACTTCATGCGTTTCTCGGGCGCCAACGTCTCCATGGCAATCGCCATCGACAGCGGCGCCAGCACACCACTCGCCAAGCCTTGAATAATGCGTGCGCCGATGAACTCCAGCGGCGTGCTGGAAACAGTGGCCAGCAGCAAACCGAGCACGAAGAACGCCAGCGCCGCTTGATACACAAGCTTCAAGCCAAAGCGCCCGGCAAGCCACTGGGCAATCGGCATGGTGATCGCGCTTGCCGCCAGGTACGCGGTGAAAATCCAGCCCGCCTGGTCGTCGGTCATCGACAGGCTGCCTTGAATCAGCCGCAGTACCGCATTGGGCAACGGCAGGTTCGCCGACTGCATGTAAGTCGCGAGCAGAACGGCCAACCTGAGCGAGCGCGCACTGCTTGCATTCGGGGTTGTATCTGCATGGGCGTTCATTAGAAGTTACCTGCCGTCAGCAACGATTTGAGCGGATACCACCATGGCGTGCTGTAACCGGTGTCGACCTTGACCGTGGCGCTGGTGCCAGAAAACAGCGGCAGGGCAGGGTCGGCGTCATCCAGTTCGAGGCGAACCGGTACCCGCTGAACAACCTTGACCCAGTTGCCGGTGGCGTTTTCCGGCGGCAGCAGGGCGAAGTCCGAACCGGCACCGGGGCTCATGCTGGTGACGTGGGCCTTGAACACGCGATCCGGGTAGGTGTCGATGCGGATGGTCGCTTCCTGGCCGGGGCGCATATGCGTCACCTGGGTTTCACGGAAGTTGGCCTCGACCCAGATTTCGTGATCGGAAATCAACGCAAAGGCCGGTGCGCCGTTGTTCAGGTAGTTGCCGACCTGCAAGTCATCCACCTTGGCAACAATGCCGTCGGCCGGCGCATAAACCGTGGCGTACGCGAGGTACAACTGCGCTTCGTCCAGATGCGCCTTGGCTTCACGAACGCTCGGATGACTGTCGGCTTCGATGTTCGGGTTGCCGTTCAAAGCCACAACGGTGCTGGCGATTTGTTGCTCGATGGACGCAATGCGCTGCCGTGACACTTTGAGGTCGGTTTCCGAGCGTTCAAAAAGGGAACGGGAAACGAACTCGGTCGCCACCAGCGCTTTCTTGCGGGCAAATTCCTTCTGGTCGAAGCCCGCCGACTCTTTCGCCGATTGCAGTTCCGCCTGTTGCTGGCGATAGCTGGCCTTGAGACCGTCGATGCGCAATCGCGCGACGCTCAGTTGCGCTTCGGCACGATTGATCGCGATCTGCAATGGCTTGGGGTCGATGCGAAACAGCACCTGGCCCTTGGTGACCTTCTGATTGTCTTCAACGGCGATTTCTACAACCTGACCGGAAATCCGCGCGTTGATCGAAGCCTTGGCCACCCGGGCGTAGGCGTTATCAGTGGTGACGAAGGGTACGCCGGCAACGTAGTGGGCGTAGCCAACGGCGGCGAAGAGGGCGGGCAGGCCCACCATCAGCCATGGCCGCAGTTTTTCCTTCAAGGGTTTCTTGATGGGCGATTGGGCCGCGAAGGCCTGGGAAGCCGGGATATCGATTTGGGTAGTCATGATCGAAAGCACCTTTAACCGGGGAATTCGGGCCTGGAGCTATCGCCTGGCGCCGATGTGAATAAATGCTGTTTGAAAGCAAACCCGCAGGCGGTTGGGAGGATCGCTCCGCCGCCTCTGTTTCGTCGCTGCAACACCCGGTTCGAGCTTCGCGTGAACAAACATGGATCAAGGAATTTGTGGTTCCTTATTTTTGTGCGATGGTGTAAAAATATCCCCACATTCACCTTCCTGCAAGGATTTTGTACGACATGGCACAAAATAAACTGACAGAGGGTAAAGGCCGCGGCCGGCCCCGCGCGTATGACCCGCAGACGGCGCTGCAACAAGCGCTCGGTGTTTTCTGGAGCACCGGCTATTCCGGCGCGTCCCTGGACAGCATCGCCACGGCGGCGGGGATGAATCGTCCGAGCCTCTACGCGGCCTTCGGCGACAAGCATTCCCTGTACATCAAGGCGCTGGAGCAATATTGGGAAGTGGCCTCCGCGGAAATGCAGGGGGCGCTGACAGACACCGGCCTGACGTTGCGAGAGGCGCTGATGCGTTTTTATGAGGGACAGTTGTCGATCTACTTCTCGGGCGAAGGCCAACCACGCGGCTGCTTCGCGATCGGCACGGCGACTACCGAAGCGGTTGAGGACTCGGAAATTCGCGCGGTGCTTTCGGATCGGCTCAGCCGCCTGGACGCCGACCTGGAAGCGCGCCTGCGAACGGCTATCGAATCCGGCGAACTGAAAGGCGATGTCGACGCGGCGTCCCTGGCGGTACTGGCATCATCGCTGCTGCACAGCATTTCGATCCGCGCGCGGGCGGGTAAGTCCCGCAGCGAGCTGACCGACCTCGCCCGTAATGCGGTGAGTGTGATCTGCGGTGAGTGAGGGGCTCGAAGACATTCTGGCCAAACGTCTGGCGGTGGTGTTTTGCGGGATCAACCCCGGCATGACCGCCGCCGCGCAGGGGCATCACTTTGCCGGCCGGGGCAATCGCTTCTGGCGCACGCTGCATTTGGCCGGTTTTACCCCGGAGCAAGTGCGCCCGGAAAACGACCGGACGATTCTTCAGTATCAGTGCGGTTTGACTGCGGTGGTCGACCGACCGACGGCGCGGGCGGATCAGTTGTCGCTGCATGAGTTCGCCGCAGCGGCGGCGGCTTTCGAACAGAAGATCGCCCGTCATGCGCCACGTTATGTGGCGTTTCTGGGGAAAGCGGCGTACTCGGCGCTATCCGGTCAGCGCAACGTGGAGTGGGGACTTCAGGACAGGACTTTCGGCAATGCGGCCGTGTGGATCTTGCCCAACCCCAGTGGGCGAAATCTCTCGTTCAGCCTTGATCAATTGGTGGATGCGTATCGTCAATTGAGGCGGGTCGCGACTGAGCCGACTCAGTAATTCATCCCGTCATCAATCGCGATGCCTTGCGCACGCATGGCTTTGATCAATTCTCCACGGGTGCCGGGCAGGTTGAGCATGGTTTTGGCGCGCAACGTCGCAACTTCTTCGGCGCTGTAAGGCTGGTAATCCGCCGGCATGCTCTTGCCGGCCATGCCGTCTTCGCGCATCAGCCAGTTGAGCAAATCCGCCAGTTGCGCGTTGTTCAACGCCGATTGCGACATGCCCGGCACGCGCACCAGGAATTCGCGGCCGCCGGGGACTTTCAGGAAGTTGCCGACAAAGCCTTTCATCCGTGGCGTGTCGTTGGCGGCGGAACCGGTGCCGTCACCCAAATGGCAACCGGCGCATTGCAATTGATAGTTCACACCGACGCTGTAGTTGGCCTCGGCGATGGGCTTTTGCAGTTCTTCGTTGCCCGGCGCATGGCGCTGGCCAGGGTTGGGAATGGCCCGGGCGTACACCTGTGGGGTGATGAGCAGGCAGGCCAGGCCCA
The DNA here is from genome assembly GCF_054070755.1 of Pseudomonas sp. SDO5591_S426. Taxonomy (NCBI): domain Bacteria; kingdom Pseudomonadati; phylum Pseudomonadota; class Gammaproteobacteria; order Pseudomonadales; family Pseudomonadaceae; genus Pseudomonas; species Pseudomonas sp. SDO5591_S426. Next base: position 31,670 of record NZ_JBSVXD010000033.1, read on the forward strand.
GGGAAAGCAACATACGCATGACAAGTACCTTTTGCGGGTGGCAGGTCTTACCAAAAGAAAAAAACAACAGACGCATAAAGAAAAAAACCGCCGATTGCCCGGGCAACCGGCGGTAAAGCGCGTGTCAGACCGCGACGCCGCGAATGATCGAAACGGTGCAGTGGTAGATGTGCGATTTGGCGGCCAGGCACCAGTTCACATCGTTGTTGTTGAACGGGCGGTAGGCCGGTTCTTCACTGTCGTTGCGGGTGCAGGCGCACTGCGCGCAGCTTTGTTTACCGCAGCAGTCGTTGTACGAAATGATGTAGTCCTTGCCGTCGGCCGGGTTGCGGCAGGTGCCGATCCAGGTCACTTGCGAGGCTTCGGTGCCCGGTGGGCAGGACGTCACCGAACCACCGCAGCAGCTGCACAGAAAACCGTCGATGGAGCAGTAGCGCCAGTAGTCGCAGCTGTTCGGATCACCGGGGTCGCCGGCCTTCGGGTCAGTGGCGGCCAGTGCCTTGCTGGTGCGATCCAGAGGCAACAAAAGCGGCAGGGCGGCACCGGCCACCATCAGCGAGCCCATGCGCGACAGCAGTTTGCGGCGCGAGGTGGTGTCGGCAACACGGCGCGTCGAGCGCTCGAACAACAGATCCAGCAGTTTCATAAACGTCTCCCTGCCTTATCAGTGGCTATGGCCGTGGCTGTGGTCATGATCGTGAGGCTGAGCATTGAGGTACTGCTGCAGCGTGGCGTGCTTCAAATGCTCTACTTCGAACAGGCTATCCAGATGCTCGCGGGAATTGACCAGGCCTTTGGCGCGCAGGGTGCCGGACTTGTCGATCAGCGCCGCGTACGGCAGTTTGCCGATCTGGTAGGTCATGCCCACTTCCGGGCCGACCACGTAGGTCGCGTCTTCCAGTTTGTGTTCGCGGATCAGTGCTTGCTGGGCGTCCATGTCGCCATCGCTGACGAACACCACGTCGAGGGTACCGGCCTGTTCCTTGGCGATGGATTTGATCGCCGGCAGCAAGGACTTGCAGATCGGGCAGGTCGGCGAGAGGAAGAACAGCAGTTGCGATTTTTCACCGGCATAACCGAAGTTCACCGGGCGACCGTTACGGTCGGCGGCGGTGATTTGCGGTGCGGCTTCGTTGACGGCCACGCCTTTGTCGACCATCAGTGCGCCGGCCGGAGCCAGGCGACCGTGCAGCACACCAATCTGACGAACCAGGCCCATGACGACAAACGCCACGGCCACCAGCAGCACCCAGAGCAGAACGTTGGAAACTATCAAGCCTTCCATTTTGATTACCTACCAATCAATTTGAGCAGAAGAGGGGAGTTCGCCATCAGGCCAGCGGCCGCGGCGTAGATGAGCAGCGCGACAGCGGCGGAAGCCACGGTGACGAAGCCATCGAACACAGTCATGTCACGCACCACCGGCGTCACGCTGGCCAGCAGCGCTACCGCTACCAGCACGCTGTTGCGCAGCAGCAGGACCGGGCGCAGCGGTTGCGCCTGATCGGGACCGGCACAGCCGCAGTCGATGTCGCGACGACCTCGCCACAGGTTGATGCCGATGGCGGCGGCGTACAGCGCCAGCAGGCTGGCCGCACTCAACGCTGCCCAGCCCCGGCTGACCGGAACCAGCAGCGCGAAAGCGATGGCCAGTTCCAACAGCGGAATCAACCGCGCGCTCGGGCGCACCAGCGCAGCGGGCAGCAGTTGATAGTCCGCCACTTGCTTGGCGAAGCGCGCCGGGGCCCGCACCTTGTGGGTCGCGGCACTGGCCAGCAGCGCCGAAATGGCGAGTGCGCTGGCAATGATGAAGATCGGATCTGATTGCATGGCCGAACCTCGTTTAGTAGCTCATGACCTGAGTCGCGGTCTTCGCGACTTTTGCCATGCTGCCGGTGTGCTTGTTGGTCTTGAGGTCGAAAATCTGCAAGCCACCTTCGACGTCGGCGCCGAGCAACAGCGGCTTGTCGTCGCCGGTTGCCTGCATGCTCCACACCGGAGCCGGGGCTTCCAGGGTGGCGATTTTCTTCATGGTCTTGAGGTCATAGGCCCAGATGAAAGTGCTCGGGTCTTCCCACTTCATCGGTTCATGAGCGTCGTGCATCAGCACGTACAAGCGGTTCAGCTTCGGCGCGACGGCCATCAGCTGCCAGCCACCCGGTGCCCAGCCGGCTTTCTTTTCCTCGTCGGTGGTCAGCGACCAGCTCGGCAGGATTTTCGGTGTGTCGCCGGAGAAGTCCACGGCGCGTACGGTGCCGGTGGTGGTGGTGAAGTAGTAGGTATCGCCGACGTTGACCGCACGCTCGACCAGTTTCTCGGCGTTCGGGTCGAAGAACGGCGTGCGGTTGCGCGCGGTTTCCTGGCCCTGATCGTTGATCGTTACCACTTGCAGGCTGCCGTCGCCGCACAGCGAGGCAAAGCGACGTTTGCCGACCGGGTAGTTGAGCACGCAGCCGGGGATCGCGATTTCGGTCGCAACAGCTTTAGTCTGGGTATCGACCACGGTGACCGAGGTCGACGGGGTGAAGTTGTAGACGTAGACGAAGCGGTCATCGCCGCTGGTCTTCAGGCCATAGCGCTGGGTCAGCGACTCGGCGCGCTTGTTCGGGATCAGCACTTCCCAGGCCGGCGACAGGGTCGAAGTGTCCCAGGCGGTCAGCACGTCCGTGCGGGTGCCGCGGGTGCCACGCGAATACCAGATGTCGGCGCTGTAGAGCAGCTTGCCGTCATGGCTCAGGGCCGAAGGTGCGGCGAAACCGGTCGGCACCATGCCCAGCACACGCTTCTGGTCGGGGTCGACCACGGTGACACGGCCGGCGACGAAGCTTTCGAACTCGACATCGACGACAAACGCGCGATGCGGTTCAGCGGGGAATGCCAAGGTGGTCTGGCCAATGGTGTCGGCGGGCAAATCCGCACGGGCACTGTTCAAACCGAGTACAAGCAGGCTCAGGCCTAGCGCTGACTGTACGGAGATCCTGTTTGTTCGCATAAGGGGAACTTCCTGAATTGTTGGTAACGCGGATCGCGGGTGAGTGGGCAGATTCTGACCATCGAATAGTGCCTCGCCCGGCAAATCGGGGAATTGCGCTGCCTGCCAAGTGTTTGTGTATCTGTGCCAGTGATGGCCGAAGATCAAAAGATCGTCCGAACGCGGCCCGAGCCTGCGGCAGCTCCTACAGGGTTCGTATTTCTCCTGGAGGAGCTGCCGCAGGCTGCGATCTTTTGCGTTTAAAGGGAGGAGGCGAGAGGAAGGGAGAAGCTGAAAACAGCGCCACAAGGCTCCAGGTTTTGCGCCCAGATATCGCCGCGATGGCGACCGATGATGTTCTTGCACAGCGCCAGGCCGATGCCGTTGCCGCTGACTTTGGACGAGAAGAACCCGTCGAACAGCTTTTCCTGCGCCTGGGCCTGAATCCCGCGGCCACGGTCTTCGATGCGCACCAGCGCAACGCCGTCGCCAGCGCTGGCATGAATGCGCAGCAAGCGCCGTTCAATGGGCAGGTCGGCCATTTCTTCAATTGCATTGAAAGCCAGATTGAGGATCACCTGGCCGATCAGCACCTTCTCGCAGCTCACCCGCAGCGGCTCGGGCGCGGTGACGATTTCCACGCGGACCAGACTCGGATCGGCGCGCAAACTGATGAAGTAGCGGGTTTCGCGCAGCAGCTCGTTAAGGTCGACCAGCTCTTCGGACTGCTCAAGCTTGACCACGTAATCGCGCACGCTCTTGATGATCACCGAGGCATGCTCGATTTGCCGCACCGCATTCTGCAAGCCCCAGGCGACGCCTTCATCGGTGTCGCCGGCATTGTTCAGGCGAATCACCGTGCCTTCAATGAAATTACGCGTGGCGGCCAAGGGTTGGCTCAATTCGTGGGCGATGGCCACGGCCATTTCACCCATGGCGTTGTAGCGCGCCAGGTATTCGAGTTTCTGCTCGCTGACCCGCCGCGCCTCTTCGGCCTGAACCTGTTCGGTCACGTCGCGGAACAGCAGCAGGTGGCCGACCAGATCGTCTTCAATTTCGATGTAGCGGCAGGTTGCGTCATGCCAGCGCCATTCGCCGTCCAGTCGCTGGACCTTGTAGTGAACGCTGAACGGCGCATGTTCCGGTGTTTCGTTGGCGAGCTGTTGCAACAGGCGCTGGCGTGAAACGTTGTCGCACCAGGCGAGAAAATTCTTGCCGATCAGCTCGTGGCCCTCGCTGTTGAGCAAGTGCGCACCAGAGTCACTGATAAAACGAATGCCACCCTCCGGCCCGAGCACCGCCACGCCTTCGGCCAAGTCCTGCATGAAAGCCTTGAGCCGACTTTCGAAGCGCTTGAGGTCGCGCTTGACCTTGTCTTCTTTAGAGATGTCGCGGAACTGCACCATCAGCACATCGCGACCGTCCAGGTGCACCAGCGTCGCCACCGCCTCGGAAAGAATCTCCACCCCTTGCTTTGAGCGATAGCACCACTCGATGGCGCGCTGGCCCGTGCGCGCGGCGCCTTCCAGCCAGCGCAAACCCACCGAGCGCCGGTACTTCGGCGCGTCGCGGGTCATGTCCGGGGCTTTCAGTGGCGTCAGTTCTTCCAGGGTAAAGCCCAGCGCCGCCAAGGCTGCGGCGTTGGCCCAGAGAATCTCCTTGGTGTGCGCATCGTGAAGAATGATGCACAGCGGCATGGCTTCGATCAGCGCATAAAAGTCGTTCGGTTTCGGCAAGTACATCGCGCAGCCCTTGGTGGCAGTGGGTTCCGACCGGTGGAGCCGGAAGTATGGCGTTTTATACCCGCTCGCGCATGGGGATGCGCTCAGAGGTAAGGGGTGTCGGCCTAGGGGTTTTCTTTAGTCGGGGGGCTGCACGCACCAATAGTTGCGCCGGGGTGCGGTTTTTACACTGGACCGCAATGCAAGGGTGACCACGCAGATCCCTGTAGGAGCGAGCTCGCTCACGATGGACGTCAACGATTACGCGTCCTGTCTGAATGAACGCGCTGTCCGGGCGTTTTTCGCGAGCAAGCTCGCTCCTACAGGAGTCAGCAGCGTATCCCCCACTAACAATAATCAAAACGGAGAATGCCCATGCTGCGTTCAGCGGTTGCGCAACAAGACGCTCTGATCGGCGTTGACGAGAATGTCGTCGATAGCCAGGCCTTTGCGCAGGTACTGGATGAAGTGCGCCAGCGTCGAGAGGAATTCGACGCGGTCTCTCATGTGCCACGGGACATGATCGAGCGTTTCAAACAAGTGGGCATCTACCGCGCCGCCACGCCGAAATGCTTCGGCGGCGATGCGCTGGCGCCAGCGCTGTTCCTGCAAATGATCGAACGCATCTCCGAAGCCGACGGCTCTGCCGGATGGGTGGCCAGTTTCGGCAGCGCCGGCGTTTACCTGGCCGCTTTGCCGAAGGAAACCCTCGCTGAACTCTACGCCGACAGCCCTGATCTGGTGTTCGCTGGCGGTCTGTTCCCATTGCAACCGGCCGAAGCCGTGGAAGGTGGCTATCAGGTCAACGGCACCTGGAAATTTGCCAGCGGCTGCAAAGGCGCAGACCTGCTGGGCGTGGGCATCGGTGCCGCTGGCGGCAAGCCGCGCACCGCTGTGTTTCGCCCGGAGCAGGTCGACATCATTGAGAACTGGGATGTGGTCGGCCTCAAAGGCACCGGCAGCCATGACCTGCGTGTGACCGATAAGCGCGTCGACGAGCGCTGGACCTTCATCCGTGGCGGTGCCGCGACCATCGACGAACCGCTGTTCCGCTACCCATCGATTGCTTATGCCGCGCAAGTGCTGGCAGTGGTCAACCTCGGCCTGGCCCGTGCTGCGCTCGACGAAATCAGCCGCATGGCGGGCGGCAGCGGCATCACCGGCGCGCCGAAACTGTCCGACCGCGCTTACGTGCGCATCGAGATCGCCAAGGCTGAAGCCAAGCTCGCCGCCGCGCGTGGCTTTTTCTACAACGCCACCGAACAGGTTTGGAACTCGATCCTCGCGGGCAACCCGGTCACGCCTGAGCAGACCAGCCTGCTGCGTCTGTCGGCGATCCATGTGTCCCAAGCCGGTGCCGAAGTGGTGCAAAGCGCCTACAGCCTCGCCGGCACTACCGCCATTTACCTGCGCCATCCGCTGCAACGTTACTTGCGCGACTCGTTGGTGGTGACCCAGCACGCCTTCCTCAGCGAAGGCCTGTACGACGGCGCCGGCTCGGTGTTCCTCGGCGTGCCGCCGTTCCCTGGCTACATCTGAATTCTCATCACTTTTTCAAAGGATCAACAGCATGTCCCAAGCTACCCAGGAACCGTTGCGCGTCGTCTTCTGCATCGGCATCACCCAGAACTTTTTCGACCTGCCGACCGGCGAAGGCCTGAGCGTCTGGAAGGGCTTCAGCCAGATGATGGGCGACCTCGGCGCCATGCCCGGCATCACCGTGCTCGGTGCGATGGATGACGACCGCTTGATGGTTGGCCCGTCCACCACCTCGCCGTGGACCGTGTACATCATGGCCGACGTCGACTGCCACCAGTCGGTGATCGATGCCTGCAACCTGTTCCGCACCACACCGGTCGGCCAGTACAGCCTGTGGCGCTACGCCAAGATCGAAGCGCGCATCGGTCGTCCGCTGACCATCCCTGATGCGGCCAAGGTGTAAGCCATGAACGAGGCCTTGCTGCAGCGTCTGGCGACGCTCGAAGGGGAAAGTGCAGTGCGCCGCCTGATGGCGCGCTACATGGACCTGTGCGATGTGCCGCGAGCGGCGGTTCAACTCAGCCAGTTGGCGCAGTTGTTTACCGAAGACGCGATCTGGGAAGGCGTTGGTAGCCAGACCGCGCAAACCTTCGGCCAGCACCAGGGGCGTGAGGCAGTGGCGGCGTTTGTCGGCGGCTACTTGCCACCGTCCGACCACTTCAGGCTGAACCTGCATTACCTCACCAGCGAGTCGATCGTGGTCGACGGTGATAAAGCGCAGGGGCAGTGGATCATGCAGCAGATTTCGACTTACGCCGATGGCCGCAACGAGCTGTTCGGTACGCGGCTGAACATCGATTTTCGTTGTGTCGACGGCGTCTGGCTGATCGCGCATTTCCGTACGCAGCGCCTATTCAATACGGAGTTGAATGCATGAGTACTTTCATCAGCGAATTCCTCCTCGGCGGTAACGGCAAACGCGTTGCCATCAAGGATTCAATCGACATCGCCGGTCACCCGACGCGCTCGGGCAGCCGCGCCTTCGCCGACGCCCCGGCTGCGACAAAGAACGCCGAAGTGGTCGACGCGATCCTCGACGCTGGCTGGCAGATCGTCGGCAAGACCAACCTGCATGAACTGGCGTTTGGCGTTACCGGCATCAACGACTGGACCGGCACACCGATCAACCCGCAAGCACCGGATCGCGTGCCGGGCGGCTCGTCCAGCGGTTCGGCTTCGGCAGTCGCGGCCGGTCTGGCCGACATCGCCATCGGTACCGACACCGGTGGTTCGGTGCGGGTGCCGGCGGCGTGCTGCGGCGTTGCCGGACTCAAGCCGACTTATGGTCGCGTCAGCCGCGTCGGTGCGCATCCGCTGGAATCCAGCCTCGATTGCGTCGGGCCGTTCGCCAAATCCATGGACGACCTGATTGCCGCGATGCAGGTCATTTGCCCAGGCTTTGCCGTGCAAGGCTTGCCGGGCGCGGGTGCGAAAGTCGCCTTCCTTGACGTGAACTGCGACCCGCACTTGCAAGCCTGCCTGGGTGCCGCCGCCGACCGTGCCGGATGGCGCCGCGGCAATTTGCACCTGAGCGAATTCGAAGCGGCGTTCGCGGCCGGCCTGACCGTGATCAATTTTGAAAACTGGGCGGCCTTCGGTCACCTGACCGGCAAAGGCCTGATCGGCGCCGATGTCGAGACACGTTTGCTGGCGGCGAGCCGTACCACCCGTGAAGAACTGGCCCAGGCCGAAGCCGTGCGCACACGTTTCACGCAACAGGTGGACGCCGCGCTGGAAGACTTCGCGGTGTTGCTGCTGCCGACACTGCCGACCTTGCCGCCAACCCTCAGCGAAGCCCGCGCCGGCAGCAAAGCCGTGGCCGGCATGACCCCGCTGGTACGGCCCTTCAACCTCAGCGGCCATCCGGCGCTGACGGTGCCGGTGGAACTCGATTGCGGCGGGCTGAAAGTCGGCCTGCAAATCGTTGGTCGCAAAGGTCAGGACGAACTGGTCTGCGCCTTTGGTGCGCAGCTGCAAGCCTCTACCACTCAATCATAAAAAGAAGCCATGAGGAGAACCGCATGAGCACTCATGAATATCGGCTGATCGCGACGTCGAAAAGCCCCGAAGACCTGGTCCAGCACGACCGCGTCGACGTCTCGCTGTACAACGACCCGGCGCTGTTCGAAGCCGAGCTGGACAAGATTTTCTACCGCACCTGGGTGTGGGTTGCCCACGAAAGCGAAGTGCGTAATTCCGGTGACTTCAAGACCGCCACCATCGGCCGTCGCCCGGTGATTGTCGTGCGCGACAAGAAGAACAACATCAACGTCCTGGAAAACCGTTGCCGGCATCGTGGTGCAACTGTGTGCGAGAAGCACAAGGGCAACGCCACCGGTTTCACTTGCCCGTACCACAGCTGGTCCTATGGCCTGGACGGCAAGCTGCGTGCGCTGCCATATCCGGATGGCTACGAAGGCATCCTGGAGAAATCCGAACTGCCGCTGACCAGCCTGCGCGTCGAAAGCTACGCCGGCATGGTCTTCGCCAGCTACAACGACGAGATCGAACCGCTGGAAGACTTCCTCGGCGGCGCCAAACACTGGATGGACCTGTTCATGAAACAGGGCGCCGGCTACCCGATCAAGACCCAGGGCGAACACAAGTTCAGCTTCAAGGGCAACTGGAAGATCCAGCTGGAAAACACCACCGACGGTTACCACTTCCCGATCGTGCACAAGTCGTTCATGTCGTCGGTGGATGAAGAAACCTCGGAAATGCTTTCGTTCATGACCGACGAACAAGCCGTGACCCACTCGCTGGGTAATGGCCACAGCGTGATGGTGATGGTGCCGGAGCACGTCGACCTCGATCACGACGACGGCACCGAGCAGTTGCAGGAACGCTTCGCCCATGTGACTGAAGAACTGTCGAAAACCATGCCGGCCGATCAGGTCCGTCGCATCGTGCGCTCGCTGCACGGCGCCGGTTTCAACCTGAACCTGTTCCCGAACGTGGCGATGTCGATGTCGTTTTTCCGCGTGCTGCGCCCGGTGTCGGTTACCGAAACCGAGATCCGCCACGTCGCCCTCGGCATGGACGGCGGCCCGGAAATCGCCAACCGCGAACGTATGCGCATCCACGAACACTTCCAGGGCCCGTTCGGTTTCGGCAGCCCTGACGATGCCGAAGCCTGGGACCGCGTGCAGCGCGGCTCGTACGCCGGCGTCGACGCGCCAATCCTGGTCAACCGCGGCCTGAACCGCGAAATCACCGCTGAAAACGGCGACAAGGTCAGCCACGCCACCGATGAAGGCGGCATGCGCGGTGCCTACGACATGTGGAAAAGGATGATGAGCCAATGAGCAATCAAGACACCCTGAACGGCTTTTCCGGCCCGTTGGCCCAGGCCATCGAATTCATCTGGCGCGAAGCCGAACTGCTCGATCACAAGAACTACGCCGAGTGGGCGACCTTGTGGAGCGAAAGCGGCAAGTACATCGTGCCGATCGACCCGGACACCGAAGATTTCGAAGCGACCCTCAACTACGCCTACGACGATGCGCGCATGCGTGACCTGCGCATCGAACGCCTGACCGCCGGCTATTCGCCGTCGGCCGTGGATGCGGCGAAAACCATTCGCACGGTTTCGCGTTTCCGCCTGGTGGAAGCGGCGGGCGACATCGTTGAAGTGAATTCCGCGCAGTTGCTGTACGCCTACAAACGCGGCGTGCACACGCCATTCGTGGCCGACCTCAATCACCGCATTCGCTTTACCGACGGCGTGCCGAGCCTGGAGCGCAAAGTGGTACGGCTGATCAACTCCACCGACAGCCTGAGCGCGCTCGGCTTCCTTCTGTGAGGGCAACATCATGAGTCGAGTAGCCCTCGTAACGGGTGCCTCGCGCGGACTGGGCGAGTGCATCGCCCGCCGTCTGCATGCGGCAGGTTATCGCGTCGCTCTGGCCGATGTGCGTCTTGATGGCGTGCAACGTTTGGCTTTGGAACTCGATAGCAGCGGCGCCAGCGCCGTGGCTATTGAACTGGATGTGCGCAGCAAGGCCGACTTTCAGCGTGCCCGCGACCTGCTCACTGAGCAGTGGGGCGGCACCGACATTCTGGTGAACAACGCCGGCGTGTCGAAAGTCGCTGCACTGATGGAGATCACACCGGAAGAGTTCGACGAGTCGATGGCGATCAACCTGCGCGGCACGTTTGTCGCCTGTCAGGTATTCGGCGCGCACTTCGCCGAGCGCGGCTTCGGGCGCATCGTCAACATCGCGTCCCTGGCCGGACAGAACGGCGGCACCGCCACCGGCGCGCATTACGCGGCGGCCAAGGGTGGCGTGGCGACACTGACCAAGGTTTTCGCCCGTGAACTGGCCCCGCAAGGGGTAACGGTCAACAGCATTTCGCCGGGCCCGCTGGACTTGCCGATAGTGCGTGAAAGTGTGGCCCCGGAGCGTCTGGAACAGATCCTCAAGATGATCCCGGCCGGCACCCTCGGAGACCCAGCGTTCATCGCCGACAGCGTGTTGCTGCTGATCGCCGATAACGCGACCTCCGTGACGGGCGCGTGCCTGGACGTCAACGGCGGCTTGTTCATGCGCTGATTTAAAGGCCGGAAAATGACCCTGTAGCTGCCGCAGGCTGCGATCTTTTGATCCTGTTTTTAAGGTCAAGAT
>NZ_JBSVXD010000034.1:0-42346 GCF_054070755.1 Pseudomonas sp. SDO5591_S426
ACCCTGCGAAAGCGTAGCCCTCGCAGGGTGTGGGGGTGACCATCTCATTAGCCCAGCGCCTCTAAAGCCCTGGGCTTTTTTTGTTCGCACGTTTGGACGATCTGCACCGAACGCAATACCGCCAGCCCCCAAAAGAATCATGCCAGCGCCAACAATAGCGTCACTCCCAAGATGAACCGCGGGGGCTTAACTCTTTAGCCAAACTCACTGGAAGCCTGAACAATGAACACTTCGAATATCAGCACTGTCAGCGCGTCGAAAACCTCATCGCTCGGCGTTAAAACCACAGCGATTGGGACCTACGGCATTTACTTCGCCCTCGCCGTCATCTACTTCTGGTTCGGTGGAATGAAATTCACCCACTACGAAGCAGAAGGTCTGGTTCCACTGGTGAGCAACAGCCCATTGCTGGGCTGGGTGTATCAGATCTTCAGCGTCGATCTGTTTTCCAGCCTGCTGGGGGTGCTTGAAGTCTCGATTGGCGTGTTGATCGCCGGCCGCCTGCTGTCGCCGAAGCTTTCACTGATTGGAGGCGCTTTATCCGCCGGGTTGTTCGTCACGACATTGAGCTTCATGTTCTCGACGCCTGGCGTGTTCGAACCCGGCCTCGGCTTCCCGGCTATCTCGGTTGCACCGGGCCAGTTCCTCCTCAAGGACCTTGGATTGCTTGCCGCCTCCCTCTTCGTGGCGGGTCATTCCCTGACCAAGCTGGAAACGCCTTGAGCTGAAAACATCACAATGAAAAAAGGCCTGAAACAGTTCGATGTTTCAGGCCTTTTCATTTCTGCCTACAACGATTGACCGCGCTCCGCGCCCTCACCGTTCAGGGATTTCATCCAGTCTCGAGGGCTACAACCGGTCTTGCGCCGGAACGCCCGGGCAAGCGCCGAAGGACTTTCATAACCGACCTCGTCGGCGATCAGCGTAATCGGGCGCCCTTCACGCAAGCGCTTCTGCGCCAGGCTGATCCGCCAACTCAGCAGGTAGTCAGCAGGCGTCTGCCCTAGCACCGAGCGAAAATGCACCGCATACGCGGCGCGGGACATGTTCGACTCATTCGCCAGCTCCGCAACCGACCACGCCCGTTGTGGCGCCTCGTGCATCTGAATCAACGAACGGGACAGCCGCAAATCCGCCAACCCGGCCATCATTCCAGTGCTCAACTGATGGTGATCAAGCAGGTGCCGGAACAGCAGGATGATCAACAGCTCGAACAAACGATCAAGCACCGCCTCCCTGCCGCAATGCACATCCGCGGCCTCTCTGAACAGCCACGTCAGCGTATCGGCCAGCAGCGGCAGCTCATCCAGTGACAACACCAGAAGATCGGGGAGCGAAGCAGAAATGGGATTGCTGGCACCGCCGTCGAACGCCAGCGATGCACACAACAGCTGGGCGCCCTCGGGTTCACCACCGATCAATTGATGTCGACTGGGACGCGGCAGGAAAATCAGGCTGGGGCGGTCAATCAGCGTGTCGCTGCCACCAGGCACTTTCAGCGTAACGGTGCCCGCCTGCAACAGATGGATATGACCGCGCTGGTCAGCGCCATCATAAGCCGCCATTCCGCAGAGCTTGCCACTGTAGAACAGGCTCGCGCGAACGCCGAACTGGGACAGCAACGTAGACAGGCGATCCATGGGGCAACTCGGTGTCAGTTTTAGACGAATTGCATCATATCACTGAGAATTTCGGCCCTTATTGCATTGGCCTTGAGAACACGCAGGCAACAAAAAACCCGGCATCCTCTAGGGAGTGCCGGGCTTTGCTTGGCTCGAAGCTAATTCCTAGAACGGAATATCGTCATCAAAGCTGTCGAAGTCCGGAGCCGGCTGTGGTGCGGCCTGCTGTGGAGCCGGGGCCGAACGCTGTTGCGGTGCCGACTGCTGAGGACGAGGAGCCTGTTGGCGCGGAGCGGATTGCTGGTAGTTGTTACCACCACCGCCCTGGCCTTGCTGGTCGCCCTGTGGACGGCCGCCCAGCAATTGCATGGTGCCTTGCATGTCGACCACGATTTCGGTGGTGTAACGCTTGATGCCGTCTTTTTCCCACTCGCGGGTCTGCAGTTTGCCTTCGATGTAGACCTGCGAACCTTTACGCAGGTACTCGCCAGCGATTTCTGCAACTTTGCCGAACATCGACACACGGTGCCATTCAGTCTTTTCGACTTTCTGACCGGTTTGCTTGTCGGTCCACTGCTCGCTGGTCGCCAGACTCAGGTTGGTCACGGCGTTGCCGTTCGGCAGGTAGCGAACTTCAGGATCCTGGCCGCAAGTGCCGACCAATATGACTTTGTTAACCCCACGGGCCATTACGTTCTCCTAGGCTTCGCACGCTTTCGCGGCCGGGTTGTTCACCAAGCGCTCGAGAGTCGTGCGATCCAATAATTCTGTGTCCAATTTGATGTAAATGGCGGCTTCATCGGCAACGACAATTGCATCTGTTACCCCTACGACGGCCTTGAGGCGCTCGATCAGGCCAGCTTCACGAATCGCTTCGGGCGACAACGGCAAGCGCAGACTCGTTACATAGGGAGGTTCGCGCATGGTAACAGCAAAGACCAACCAAAGTGCAGCCAGCCCGGCACATCCCAGGAATACAACCGACAAACCGCCATGCTGGAACAGCCAGCCGCCGAGGATACCGCCCAACGCCGATCCGAGGAACTGACTGGTGGAATAAACCCCCATCGCCGTGCCTTTGCCGCCCGCCGGTGAAACCTTGCTGATCAGCGACGGCAGCGAAGCTTCCAGCAGATTGAACGCGGTGAAAAACACCACGGTCCCGATCACCAGAGCCCGCAAGCTATCGCCGAACTGCCAGAAGAATAGCTCAGTGAGCATCAGCGTCACGACGGCGCCGAGCAAAACTCGTTTCATTTTGCGTCGCTTCTCGCCATAGATAATGAACGGGATCATGGCGAAGAAAGAAATCAGCAGCGCGGTCAGGTAGACCCACCAGTGCTGCTCCTTGGGCAGCCCGGCTTTCTCGACCAGGGCCAGCGGCAAGGCAACGAAGCTCGACATCAGCATCGCGTGCAAGACAAAAATGCCCAGGTCCAAGCGCAGCAGGTCCGGATGCTTGAGCGTCGGGATCAACGCCTGCCGCGCGACGCCGGACTCACGGTGCTGCAACGGACCGGTGGAGCGCGGCACCATGAACATCACGATCACGATGCCGAACAGCGCCATGCCGCCAGTAGCGAGGAACAATCCGGACAGGCCGAAAGCGCGGGTCAGCAACGGCCCGACAACCATGGCGACGGCGAACGATAGCCCGATGGTCATGCCAATCATGGCCATGGCCTTGGTTCGGTGCTGCTCGCGGGTCAGGTCTGACAGCAAGGCCATGACCGCTGCGGAAATCGCCCCCGCACCCTGCAGGATGCGACCGGCGATCACGCCCCAGATCGAATCGGCGTTGGCCGCCAGTACGCTGCCGAGGGCGAAGACGATCAGCCCAAGATAAATCACCGGGCGGCGGCCGATGCGGTCGGAAATGAAACCGAAAGGAATCTGGAAAATCGCCTGGGTCAGGCCGTAAGCGCCAATGGCCAGCCCGATCAGGGCCGGGGTCGCTCCTGCCAGGTCCATGCCGTAGGTCGCCAGTACCGGCAACACCATGAACATGCCAAGCATACGGAAGGCGAACACCAGGGCCAGACCGCTCGCTGCGCGAGTCTCGCTGCCACTCATGCGTTCGCTGTGGGGATCGTGCATGGAAAAACCTCATGTGAACCGGCGGCGATTCTACCAGTCCCATCGATTGGCAGGGTATATCGCGACGCTTTGCCGCGTGTAGATGACAGACCTTTCATGTAAGGCTGCAAAGACATCATTCGATAGTGTGCATCCATCCAGTATTTGGCCGTATACTCCTACGTTTTCGACGCCCGCCAAGCGAGGCCACTTTGGACAAGATCCTGATTCGTGGGGCTCGAACCCACAACCTGAAGAACATCGACCTGACCCTGCCACGGGACAAGCTGATCGTCATCACCGGCCTGTCCGGCTCCGGCAAGTCGTCCCTGGCCTTTGACACGCTATACGCCGAAGGCCAGCGCCGCTACGTCGAATCGCTGTCGGCCTATGCCCGGCAGTTCCTGTCGATGATGGAAAAGCCTGACGTCGACACCATCGAAGGCCTCTCGCCGGCGATTTCCATCGAACAGAAATCGACCTCGCACAACCCGCGCTCGACGGTCGGCACCATTACCGAAATCTACGACTACCTGCGCTTGCTGTATGCACGCGTGGGTATTCCGCGCTGCCCGGATCACGATATTCCGCTGGAAGCGCAGACCGTCAGCCAGATGGTCGACCTGGTCCTCGCCCAACCGGAGGGCAGCAAACTGATGTTGCTGGCCCCGGTGATCCGCGAGCGCAAAGGCGAACACCTGTCGGTCTTCGAAGAACTTCGCGCCCAAGGCTTTGTGCGTGCCCGCATCAACGGCAAGCTCTATGAACTGGATGAAGCGCCCAAGCTCGACAAGCAGAAAAAACATACCATTGATGTGGTGGTCGACCGTTTCAAGGTCCGTGCGGACCTGCAACAGCGTCTGGCCGAGTCCTTCGAGACCGCGCTGAAGCTGGCGGACGGCATCGCCCTGGTCGCACCGATGGACGACGAGCCGGGCGAAGAAATGATCTTCTCCGCGCGTTTCGCCTGCCCGATTTGCGGCCACGCCATCAGCGAACTCGAACCGAAGCTGTTTTCCTTCAACAACCCGGCCGGCGCCTGCCCGACCTGCGATGGCCTGGGTGTTAAGCAATTCTTCGACATCAAGCGACTGGTCAATGGCGAGCTGACGCTTGCCGAAGGCGCGATCCGTGGCTGGGACCGGCGCAACGTCTATTACTTCCAGATGCTCGGTTCGCTGGCGTCCCACTTCAAATTCAGCCTGGAAGTGCCGTTCAACGAGCTGCCGGCCGATCAGCAGAAGCAGATCCTGCATGGCAGCGGTTCGCAGAACGTCGACTTCAAATACCTGAACGACCGTGGCGATATCGTCAAACGCTCGCACCCGTTCGAAGGCATCGTGCCGAACCTGGAACGCCGTTATCGCGAAACCGAGTCGGCCTCGGTTCGCGAAGAGTTGGCCAAGTTCCTCAGCACCCAGGCCTGCCCGGACTGTCGCGGCACCCGCCTGCGCCGTGAAGCGCGACATGTATGGGTTGGCGAGAAAACCTTGCCGGCGGTGACCAATCTGCCCATCGGCGAT
This sequence comes from Pseudomonas sp. SDO5591_S426, assembly GCF_054070755.1. Lineage (NCBI taxonomy): Bacteria > Pseudomonadati > Pseudomonadota > Gammaproteobacteria > Pseudomonadales > Pseudomonadaceae > Pseudomonas > Pseudomonas sp. SDO5591_S426. Next base: position 5,222 of record NZ_JBSVXD010000034.1, read on the forward strand.
GCGTGCGACTACTTCGGCGGGCTGAAACTCACCGGCCGTCGTGGCGAAATTGCCGACAAGATCCTCAAGGAAATCCGCGAACGGCTGCAATTTCTGGTCAACGTCGGCCTCGACTATCTGTCGCTGGATCGCAGTGCAGACACGCTATCAGGTGGCGAAGCCCAGCGTATTCGTCTGGCGAGCCAGATTGGCGCCGGTCTGGTCGGCGTTCTCTACATCCTCGACGAACCGTCGATCGGACTGCACCAGCGCGATAACGACCGGTTGCTCGGCACCCTGAAACACCTGCGCGACATCGGCAACACCGTGATCGTGGTCGAGCACGACGAAGACGCAATCCGTTTAGCCGACTACGTGGTTGATATCGGCCCGGGCGCAGGCGTCCATGGCGGTCATATCGTCGCCCAGGGCACGCCGGCCGAGGTCATGGCTCATCCAGATTCGTTGACCGGCAAGTACCTGTCGGGCCGGGTCAAAATCGAAGTGCCGGCCAAGCGCACGCCGCGCAACAAGAAGCTGTCGCTGTCGCTCAAGGGCGCTCGCGGCAACAACTTGCGCAACGTCGATCTGGACATTCCAATCGGCCTGCTGACCTGCGTGACCGGCGTCTCCGGTTCGGGCAAGTCGACGCTGATCAACAATACGCTCTTCCCATTGAGCGCCACGGCGTTGAACGGCGCAACAACACTTGAGGCTGCCGCTCATGACAGCATCAAGGGTCTGGAGCATCTGGATAAGGTCGTAGATATCGACCAAAGCCCGATCGGCCGTACACCTCGCTCCAACCCGGCGACCTACACCGGTTTGTTCACACCGATTCGCGAGCTGTTCGCTGGCGTGCCCGAATCCCGCTCCCGCGGTTACGGGCCTGGACGCTTCTCCTTCAACGTGAAGGGCGGGCGCTGCGAAGCTTGCCAGGGTGATGGCCTGATCAAGGTGGAAATGCACTTCCTGCCGGACATCTACGTGCCCTGCGACGTGTGCAAGAGCAAGCGCTACAACCGCGAAACGCTGGAGATCAAGTACAAGGGCAAGAACATCCACGAAACGCTCGAGATGACTATCGAGGAGGCCCGTGAGTTCTTCGACGCGGTACCGGCCCTGGCGCGTAAGCTGCAGACGCTGATGGATGTCGGCCTGTCCTACATCAAGCTCGGGCAATCGGCGACCACCCTGTCCGGTGGTGAAGCGCAGCGGGTCAAGCTGTCCCGCGAGTTGTCCAAGCGCGATACCGGCAAAACCCTGTACATCCTCGACGAGCCGACTACCGGCCTGCACTTCGCGGATATTCAGCAGTTGCTCGACGTGCTGCATCGACTGCGCGACCACGGCAACACGGTGGTGGTAATCGAGCACAACCTGGACGTGATCAAGACCGCTGACTGGCTGGTGGATCTGGGGCCTGAGGGAGGCTCCAAGGGTGGGCAGATCATTGCCGTCGGTACACCGGAAGAAGTGGCCGAAATGAAGCAGTCGCACACTGGCTACTACCTGAAACCGCTGCTGGAGCGTGATCGGGCTTAACAAGGCTCCATGAAAAAGCCCCTGTCACTTCATCAGTGACAGGGGCTTTTTTGTATCAGTTGCAATCAGGCGTGGGATTGCAGGTAGTTCTCGAGACCGATCAGCTTGATCAGACCCAACTGCTTCTCGAGCCAGTAGGTGTGATCTTCTTCAGTGTCATGCAATTGTACCCGCAGCATTTCACGGCTGACATAGTCCTTGTGCTGCTCGCAGAGCTTGATGCCCTTGCACAGCGCAGCCCGCACCTTGTACTCCAGCCGCAAATCCGCTTCGAGCATCTCGGTGACCGTGGTGCCAACATCGAGATCGTCCGGACGCATGCGCGGCGTGCCTTCGAGCATCAGAATCCGGCGCATCAGGGCATCAGCGTGCCCTGCTTCTTCTTCCATCTCGTGGTTGATTCGTTCGTAGAGCTTGGTGAAACCCCAGTCCTCATACATCCGCGAATGGACGAAATATTGATCACGCGCGGCCAGTTCGCCGGTCAGCAACGTGTTGAGGTAATCGATAACGTCTGGGTGGCCTTGCATCGCCCTACATCTCCCTGCTTGAAAGTCTGTAGTTTGAACCAACACGGCCATAACGTCACTCGCAAGACGCAATAAAAGCGAAGATATTCTGAGAAAAGCAGCCGAAATAACGCAAAAACCGCCCAAATAAGGGCGGTTCTGCTTCTCATTTAGACTTCGTTAAGCTGTACGTTGAGCAGCTTTGCGATTGCTTCTCCATACGCCTGATCGGCCTTGAAAAAATGCTGCAACTGACGATCAACCACATCACTCGATACACCCGCCATTGCACCCGCGATGTTGCTGACCAGCAATGCTTTCTGCTCGTCGCTCATCAAACGGAACAACGCACCCGCGTGGCTGTAGTAGTCAGTATCCTCACGGTGATCGTAGCGATCAGCCGCACCACTTAAGGCGAGCGCTGGCTCGGCGAAGCGAGGTGCCTGCTTCGGCGAATCGACATAACTGTTCGGCTCGTAATTCGGCGCTGCGCCGCCATTGCTGCCAAACGCCATCGAACCATCACGCTGGTAGCTGTTGACCGGGCTACGCGGAGCGTTCACTGGCAGTTGCTGGTGATTGGTGCCTACACGATAGCGATGGGCATCAGCATAGGCAAACACACGCCCCTGCAGCATGCGATCCGGCGACAGACCAACACCCGGCACCATATTGCTTGGGCCAAACGCCGCTTGCTCGACTTCAGCAAAGTAGTTGAGCGGGTTGCGATTCAACTCCAGCTCGCCAACTTCGATCAACGGAAACTCTTTCTGCGACCAGGTTTTGGTGACGTCGAACGGGTTTTCATAATGCGTGGCGGCCTGAACCTCGGTCATGATCTGGATGCATACGCTCCATTTCGGGAAATCACCGCGTTCAATGGCTTCGAACAGGTCGCGCTGAGCGTAATCCGGATCAGTCCCGGCCAGACGCGCTGCCTCTGCCGGCGCCAGGTTCTTGATCCCCTGCTTGGTCTTGTAGTGCCACTTCACCCAATGACGCTCGCCATTGGCGCTGATCAGGCTATAGGTGTGGCTACCGAAGCCGTGCATGTGGCGGTAACCATCAGGGATGCCTCGGTCCGAAAACAGGATTGTGACCTGGTGCAGCGCCTCCGGAGAGTGCGACCAGAAGTCCCACATCGCCTGCGCACTTTTGAGGTTGCTTTGCGGCAGACGCTTTTGGGTGTGGATAAAGTCCGGGAATTTGAGCGGATCACGGATGAAGAACACCGGCGTGTTGTTGCCGACGATGTCCCAGTTGCCTTCTTCGGTGTAGAACTTCAACGCAAAACCACGTGGATCACGCTCGGTATCAGCCGAACCGCGCTCGCCACCGACCGTGGAGAACCGGAGAAATGTTGGTGTTTGCTTGCCGACGGCGTCGAACAACTTCGCGCTGGTGTATTGAGTGATATCACGAGTTACGGTGAACGTGCCGTAAGCACCCGAACCCTTGGCGTGCACACGACGCTCAGGGATGTTTTCACGGTTGAAGTGAGCAAGCTTCTCGATCAGGTGAAAGTCGTCGAGCAGCAGCGGGCCTCTCGGGCCTGCAGAACGGGAATTCTGGTTATCGGCGACAGGAGCGCCACTGGCGGTGGTAAGCGTTTTATTCTGGCTCATGCGATCTCTTCCTTTGTCAGTCTCAAACTGCCGGCTAATCGGCTGAAAGGAAGTATTGATGATCCAGATGACACCTTCTAATTCATTGACTGATGCCAATCGATAGAAAATATCTAATCGAATAGGAAGGCAATCAATCGCCGTCGCACTTTTCGAGCGCGCACAAAAAACCGGGCACTAGGCCCGGTTTTTTGTATTTGACGTCTTACTCGGCAGAAACAGCTTCGCCAGCAGTAGCACGATCAACCAACTCGACGTACGCCATTGGCGCGTTGTCGCCAGCGCGGAAACCGCACTTGAGGATGCGCAGGTAGCCACCCTCACGGGTAGCGTAGCGCTTGCCCAGGTCGTTGAAGAGCTTACCAACGATAGCTTTCGAACGAGTACGGTCGAAAGCCAGACGACGGTTAGCAACGCTATCTGTCTTGGCCAAAGTGATCAGCGGCTCAGCAACGCGGCGCAGTTCTTTAGCTTTTGGCAGAGTAGTTTTGATCAGCTCGTGCTCGAACAGCGACACCGCCATGTTTTGGAACATGGCCTTGCGGTGCGAGCTGGTGCGGCTGAGGTGACGACCACTTTTACGATGACGCATGGTTCATTCCTTACCAAACACTACGTTCGGTGATTACGACGATCAGGCAGTCGCCTTGTCGTCCTTCTTAAGACTTGCAGGCGGCCAGTTGTCGAGGCGCATGCCGAGGGACAGACCGCGGGAGGCCAGAACGTCCTTGATTTCGGTCAAGGATTTCTTGCCCAGGTTCGGAGTCTTCAACAGCTCTACTTCGGTACGCTGAATCAGGTCGCCGATGTAGTAGATGTTTTCCGCCTTAAGGCAGTTAGCCGAACGTACAGTCAGTTCCAGATCGTCAACCGGGCGAAGCAGGATCGGATCGATCTCGTCTTCCTGCTCGATTACCACAGGCTCGCTGTCACCTTTGAGGTCGACGAACGCAGCCAACTGCTGTTGCAGAATGGTTGCAGCGCGGCGGATAGCCTCTTCAGGATCCAGAGTACCGTTGGTTTCCAGATCAATAACCAGCTTGTCCAGGTTAGTACGCTGCTCAACACGGGCGTTTTCCACCACGTATGCGATACGGCGAACCGGGCTGAACGAAGAGTCAAGCTGCAAGCGACCGATGCTGCGGCTTTCGTCTTCATCGCTCTGACGCGAGTCGGCTGGTTCATAACCACGACCACGAGCTACTACGAGCTTCATGTTCAGGGCGCCGTTAGACGCCAGGTTAGCGATTACGTGATCGGGATTAACGATCTCGACATCATGATCCAGCTGAATATCGGCAGCGGTAACCACCCCCGAACCCTTCTTCGACAAGGTCAGCGTAACTTCGTCACGGCCGTGCAGCTTGATAGCCAGACCTTTAAGGTTCAACAGGATTTCAATTACGTCTTCCTGTACACCTTCGATGGCGCTGTACTCGTGGAGCACACCGTCAATCTCGGCCTCGACTACTGCACAGCCAGGCATTGAGGACAACAGGATGCGGCGCAGCGCGTTGCCCAGGGTGTGGCCAAAGCCACGCTCGAGAGGCTCGAGAGTGATCTTGGCGCGGGTTGGACTGACAACCTGCACATCAATGTGGCGGGGTGTCAGGAACTCATTTACCGAAATCTGCATGGATGCACCTATTTTCTAGCCCTTACTTGGAGTAGAGCTCGACAATCAGGCTTTCGTTGATGTCGGCGGACAGATCACTGCGAGCTGGAACGTTCTTGAAAACGCCCGACTTCTTCTCAGTGTCTACTTCTACCCATTCTACGCGGCCACGTTGGGCACACAGATCGAGAGCTTGGACAATGCGAAGTTGGTTTTTTGCTTTCTCGCGAACAGCAACCACGTCACCAGCACGAACCTGGTAGGACGGAACGTTAACGGTCTGACCGTTTACGCTGATCGACTTGTGCGATACCAGCTGACGGGATTCGGCACGAGTCGAACCAAAGCCCATACGGTATACAACGTTGTCCAGACGGCATTCGAGCAGTTGCAGCAGGTTTTCACCGGTTGCACCTTTCTTGCCAGCAGCTTCTTTGTAGTAGCCGCTGAATTGACGCTCGAGAACGCCGTAGATACGACGGACCTTCTGCTTTTCACGCAGTTGGGTGCCGTAGTCGGACTGGCGACCGCGGCGTTGGCCGTGGATACCAGGTGCTGCTTCAATGTTGCACTTCGATTCGATCGCGCGCACGCCGCTCTTCAGAAAGAGATCGGTGCCTTCGCGACGAGCGAGTTTGCATTTTGGACCAATGTAACGAGCCATTCTTTACAATCTCCTGGATTACACGCGGCGCTTCTTCGGCGGACGGCACCCGTTGTGCGGGATTGGCGTCACGTCGGTGATGCTGGCGATCTTGTAGCCACAGCCGTTCAAAGCGCGGACTGCGGATTCACGACCTGGACCTGGACCTTTGACGTTTACGTCGAGGTTTTTCAGGCCGTATTCCAGCGCAGCTTGACCAGCACGTTCAGCAGCTACTTGAGCAGCAAACGGGGTGGACTTGCGGGAACCGCGGAAACCCGAACCACCGGAGGTAGCCCAGGAAAGAGCGTTACCTTGACGGTCGGTGATGGTCACGATGGTGTTGTTAAAAGATGCATGGATGTGGGCGATGCCATCAACCACTGTCTTTTTAACTTTTTTACGAGGACGAGCAGCAGGTTTTGCCATGATTAAATTCCTGTCGATTCGCTGGGGCGATTACTTGCGGATCGGCTTACGCGGACCTTTACGGGTACGCGCGTTGGTCTTGGTACGCTGACCGCGCACTGGAAGACCGCGACGATGACGCAGACCGCGATAGCAACCGAGGTCCATCAAGCGCTTGATTTTCATGTTGATTTCGCGACGCAGGTCACCTTCAGTGGTGAACTTCGCCACTTCGCCACGCAGCTGTTCAATTTGCTCGTCGCTCAGATCTTTGATCTTTGCTGCTGGGTTTACCCCAGTCTCTGCACAAATTTTCTGTGCAGTAGTGCGACCAACACCATAGATGTAGGTCAGCGAGATAACAGTATGCTTGTTATCTGGAATGTTAACGCCTGCAATACGGGCCATTCAGTGGGACTCCAATTGACAGCTACCTACGCCCCGGAAGCCAAGAAATAGGGCGCGAGATAATATCGCTGTAATAACAAATAATCAACCCGGTAGCGCACTAGCTACCGGGCTTGAAGCACAATCACACTCAGCCTTGGCGCTGTTTGTGACGCGGTTCCGCGCTGCAAATTACTCGAACAACACCTTCGCGGCGAATAATCTTGCAGTTACGGCACAGCTTTTTCACCGATGCACGAACTTTCATCACCAACTCCTCGAACCTTATGGGTCAGCGCAGCATGCCGCTGCCGTAACCCTTCAGGTTGGCTTTCTTCATCAGGGATTCGTACTGGTGCGAAACGAGGTGCGATTGTACTTGGGACATGAAGTCCATCACAACCACGACGACGATCAGCAACGAGGTCCCGCCAAGGTAGAACGGAACGTTGGCTGCAACCACCAGGAACTGGGGCAACAGGCACACGGCCGTCATGTAAAGAGCACCGAACATGGTCAAGCGAGTCAGAACGCCATCAATGTAGCGCGCAGACTGCTCACCTGGACGGATGCCCGGAATAAAGGCACCGGACTTCTTCAGGTTTTCCGCTACGTCTTTCGGATTGAACATCAACGCCGTATAGAAGAAGCAGAAGAAAATAATCCCTGCACTAAACAGCAGAATATTCAACGGCTGACCAGGAGCGATCGACTGCGAGATGTCCTGCAACCAGCCCATACCTTCAGACTGACCGAACCAGGCACCCAACGAAGCCGGGAACAGCAAAATGCTGCTCGCGAAAATGGCCGGAATAACGCCGGCCATGTTCACCTTCAGCGGCAAGTGGCTAGTCTGCGCAGCAAAAACCTTGCGGCCTTGCTGACGCTTGGCGTAGTGAACAGCAATACGACGCTGACCACGCTCAATGAACACCACGAAACCGATAATCGCTACTGCCAGCAAACCGATGGCAACCAGGGCGAAGATGTTGATATCACCCTGCCGTGCAGACTCGAAAGACTGCCCGATCGCTCTCGGAAGACCGGCGACGATACCCGAAAAAATCAACATCGAGATACCGTTGCCAACACCACGCTCAGTAATCTGCTCACCCAGCCACATCATGAACATCGCACCAGCCACAAAAGTGGATACCGCGACGAAATGGAAGCCAAAGTCACCAGTGAACGCAACGCCCTGCCCCGCCAGACCAATGGACATGCCAATGGCTTGAACGAGAGCGAGGACGACAGTGCCGTAGCGGGTGTACTGGCTGATCTTGCGACGGCCAGCTTCACCTTCCTTCTTCAACTGCTCCAGCTGCGGGCTGACGGCTGTCATCAGTTGCATGATGATCGATGCCGAAATGTACGGCATGATCCCCAGTGCAAAGATGCTCATCCGCTCCAGCGCGCCGCCGGAAAACATGTTGAACAAGCTAAGAATGGTCCCCTCATTCTGTCGAAACAGGTCCGCGAGTCGGTCCGGGTTGATACCTGGAACCGGGATGTGTGCGCCTATTCGGTAGACGATAATCGCCAGGAACAGAAAACGCAGACGAGCCCAAAGTTCAGACATACCGCCTTTGCCGAGCGCAGAGAGAGCACCTTGCTTAGCCATTTATTCCTCGAACTTGCCGCCAGCTGCTTCGATAGCCGCACGCGCACCTTTGGTGGCGCCGATTCCCTTGCCGATAGTGACAGCGCGAGTCACTTCACCGGACAGCATGATTTTCACACGCTGTACGTTGACGTTGATCACGTTGGCATCTTTCAGGGACTGCACGGTGACGATGTCGCCTTCCACTTTAGCCAGCTCGGACAAACGCACTTCTGCGCGGTCCATGGCCTTCAGGGAAACGAAACCGAACTTCGGCAGGCGACGATGCAGCGGCTGTTGACCGCCTTCAAAGCCTGGAGCAATGGTGCCACCGGAGCGGGAGGTTTGACCTTTGTGACCACGGCCACCAGTCTTACCCAAACCACTACCGATACCACGGCCCGGACGATGCTTTTCGCGACGGGAACCCGGCGCTGGACTCAGATCATTGAGTTTCATCGATTAACCCTCGACACGCAGCATGTAGTAAGCCTTGTTGATCATCCCGCGATTCTCGGGAGTATCCTGGACTTCTACAGTGTGACCGATGCGACGCAGACCCAGACCCTTAACGCACAGTTTGTGGTTAGGGATGCGGCCGGTCATGCTTTTGATCAGCGTTACTTTAACGGTAGCCATGATCAGAAGATCTCCTTGACGCTTTTGCCACGCTTGGCGGCAATGGATTCAGGAGACTGCATTGCTTTCAAACCCTTGAAAGTGGCGTGAACCACGTTTACCGGGTTAGTCGAGCCGTAGCACTTGGCCAGAACGTTCTGAACGCCAGCAACTTCGAGAACGGCACGCATAGCGCCGCCAGCGATGATACCGGTACCTTCAGAAGCAGGCTGCATGTACACCTTCGAAGCGCCGTGAGCGGACTTCATTGCGTACTGCAGAGTGGTGCCGTTCAGATCAACCTGGATCATGTTGCGGCGAGCAGCTTCCATTGCCTTCTGGATCGCAGCAGGCACTTCACGCGACTTGCCACGGCCGAAGCCAACACGGCCTTTACCATCACCAACCACGGTCAACGCGGTGAAGGTGAAGATACGGCCGCCTTTAACGGTTTTGGCTACGCGGTTAACTTGAACCAGCTTCTCGATGTAGCCTTCGTCGCGCTTTTGGTCGTTATTTGACATAACTTAGAACTCCAGCCCAGCTTCACGAGCAGCATCAGCCAGCGCTTTAACGCGGCCGTGGTACTTGAAGCCAGAGCGGTCGAAAGCCACCTGCGAGACGCCAGCGGCCTTAGCACGCGTAGCGACCAGCTGGCCAACCTTAGTGGCCGCGTCGATGTTGCCAGTGGCGCCATCACGCAGTTCTTTATCCAAAGTCGAGGCAGATGCCAGGACTTTGTTGCCGTCGGCCGAAATGACCTGGGCGTAGATGTGCTGCGAAGAGCGGAACACGCAGAGACGCACGACTTCGAGTTCGTGCATTTTCAGGCGTGCTTTGCGAGCGCGACGCAGTCGAGTAACTTTTTTGTCGGTCATTTGCTATGCCCTACTTCTTCTTGGCTTCTTTACGACGGACGACTTCGTCCGCGTAGCGCACACCTTTGCCTTTGTACGGCTCTGGTGGACGGAAGTCGCGGATCTCGGCGGCCACTTGACCTACCAGCTGCTTGTCGATGCCCTTGATCAGGATATCGGTCTGGCTAGGAGTCTCAGCGGTGATGCCTTCCGGCAGTTCGTAATCCACTGGGTGCGAGAAGCCAAGAGCCAGGTTCAGCACTGTGCCTTTTGCTTGCGCTTTGTAACCAACACCGACCAGCTGGAGCTTGCGCTCGAAGCCTTGGCTTACGCCTTGGACCATGTTGTTTACCAACGCACGAGTGGTACCAGCCATTGCGCGAGTCTGTTGATCGCCATTGCGAGCAGCGAAACGCAGCTCACCAGCTTCTTCAACGATCTCAACGGACGAATGGATGTTCAGTTCGAGAGTGCCCTTGGCACCCTTCACCGAAAGCTGTTGGCCTGCGAATTTTACTTCGACACCGGCTGGCAGCTTAACGGGGTTCTTAGCGACGCGAGACATGCTTATCCCCCCTTAGAACACAGTGCAAAGAACTTCGCCGCCGACACCGGCAGCGCGCGCAGCACGATCAGTCATCACACCCTTGTTGGTGGAGACGATAGACACACCGAGACCGCCACGAACTTTCGGCAGATCTTCGACGGACTTGTACTGACGCAGGCCTGGACGGCTAACGCGCTTCACTTCTTCGATAACCGGACGGCCTTCGAAATATTTCAGCTCGATAGACAGCAGTGGTTTGATTTCGCTGCTGATCTGATAACCCGCAATGTAACCTTCGTCCTTCAGGACTTTGGCAACAGCTACCTTCAAAGTAGAAGATGGCATGCTTACGACGGACTTTTCAGCCATCTGGGCATTACGGATTCGAGTTAGCATGTCCGCTAACGGGTCCTGCATACTCATGGGCTAGACGCTCCTAATACAGAAAAATTAGCCTTGCGGCTACTACGTGTCGCCGAGAATCTCCGAGCGTAGAAAACACGGGCTCAGGCGAGCCGGGTATTCTAGACACACCCCAGAAATGAATCAAGCCCCAAAAGGGGCTTGATTCAGATTCAAGGCCACCGGCGGTCAGGATCTTGCGAACCTGAACACCGAGACTTTGACAGTACTTACCAGCTGGCTTTAACCAGACCTGGTACGTCACCACGCATTGCCGCTTCACGCAGTTTGTTACGGCCGAGGCCGAACTTGCGGTAAACGCCGTGTGGACGACCGGTCAGGCGGCAGCGGTTACGCATGCGCGAAGCGCTTGCGTCACGTGGCTGCTTCTGCAGGGCTACTGTAGCTTCCCAACGCGCTTCTGGACTTGCGTTCAGATCGACGATGATTGCTTTCAGTGCTGCACGCTTCTTGGCGTACTTGGCAACCGTGAGCTGACGCTTCAGCTCGCGGTTTTTCATGCTCATCTTGGCCATGGTCCTACTCCAATCAGTTGCGGAACGGGAATTTGAACGCACGCAGCAGAGCGCGGCCTTCATCATCGTTCTTGGCAGTGGTGGTCAGGGTAATGTCCAGACCGCGGAGAGCATCGATCTTGTCGTAGTCGATTTCCGGGAAGATGATCTGCTCTTTTACGCCCATGCTGTAGTTACCACGACCATCGAAGGACTTGGCATTCAGGCCGCGGAAGTCGCGAACCCGAGGCAGGGAGATCGACAGCAGACGATCCAGGAACTCGTACATACGCTCACGGCGCAGGGTCACTTTGACGCCGATCGGCCAACCTTCACGGACTTTAAAGCCAGCGATGGATTTGCGAGCGTAGGTCACAACGACTTTCTGGCCGGTGATCTTTTCCAGGTCCGCAACAGCGTGCTCGATGACTTTTTTGTCGCCGATCGCTTCGCCCAGACCCATGTTCAGGGTGATTTTGGTAACGCGCGGAACTTCCATCACGTTCGAAAGCTTAAGTTCTTCCTTAAGTTTCGGAGCAATTTCCTTCCGGTAAATCTCTTTTAGTCGTGCCATGGTCTCATCTACCTAGCAGTGTTCAAGCATCAACCGCTTTTTGGGTCGACTTGAAGACACGAATTTTCTTGCCGTCTTCTACTTTGAAACCAACGCGGTCAGCCTTGTTGGTTTCGCCGTTGAAAATGGCGACGTTAGAAGCATCCAGTGGAGCTTCTTTTTCGACGATACCGCCCTGCACGCCCGACATCGGGTTAGGCTTGGTATGACGCTTGACCAGGTTCAGACCACCAATAACCAGACGGTTGTTAGCGAGAACCTTAAGCACCTTACCGCGCTTACCTTTGTCTTTGCCGGCGATCACGATGATCTCGTCGTCACGACGAATCTTTTGCATGTCGGATCTCCTTACAGCACTTCTGGGGCGAGCGAGACGATCTTCATGAACTTCTCAGTACGAAGTTCACGGGTCACTGGCCCAAAGATACGGGTGCCGATCGGCTCTTGCTTGTTGTTCAGAAGAACAGCAGCGTTGCCATCAAAGCGGATAATGGAGCCATCAGCACGGCGTACGCCGTGACGAGTGCGGACTACAACAGCAGTCATCACTTGGCCTTTTTTCACTTTACCGCGAGGAATTGCTTCCTTGACGGTAACTTTGATGATGTCACCGATACCAGCGTAACGACGATGGGAGCCACCCAGCACCTTGATGCACATAACACGGCGAGCGCCGCTGTTATCGGCCACATCGAGCATGGATTGAGTCTGAATCATATAATTTCTCCGACCCCTAGTCCTTAGACTTCCACAGCGCGTTCGAGAACATCAACCAGCGCCCAAGACTTGGTCTTGGCCAAAGGACGAGTTTCACGAATAGTGACTTTGTCGCCGATGTGGCACTGATTGGTTTCGTCGTGCGCGTGCAGCTTAGTCGAACGCTTAACGTATTTACCGTAGATCGGGTGCTTAACGCGACGCTCGATCAGAACGGTGATGGTTTTGTCCATCTTGTCGCTGACAACACGGCCAGTCAGCGTACGGACAGTTTTTTCGGCTTCAGCCATGATTACTTACCTGCCTGCTGGTTGAGCACAGTCTTCACGCGAGCGATGTCACGCTTAACTTGCGAGAGCAGATGAGACTGCCCCAACTGGCCAGTTGCTTTCTGCATACGCAGATTGAACTGGTCGCGCAGCAGGCCGAGCAGTTGCTCGTTCAGCTGCTGTGCGGATTTTTCACGAAGTTCATTCGCTTTCATCACATCACCGTCCGTTTAACAAAGGAGGTGGCGAGCGGCAGCTTTGCAGCAGCCAGGGCGAAAGCCTCACGCGCCAGCTCTTCAGAAACACCCTCGATTTCATACAGGACTTTGCCTGGCTGAATCTGGGCAACCCAGTATTCCACGTTACCCTTACCTTTACCCATCCGCACTTCGAGAGGCTTCTTGGAGATCGGCTTGTCCGGGAATACACGGATCCAGATCTTGCCGCCACGTTTTACGTGACGGGTCAGAGCACGACGCGCTGACTCGATCTGACGAGCGGTGAGACGACCACGAGCAACAGACTTCAGCGCGAACTCGCCGAAGCTGACTTTGCTACCGCGCAATGCCAGGCCACGGTTGTGACCAGTCATTTGCTTGCGGAACTTCGTACGCTTTGGTTGCAACATTTGGCGTACCCCTTACTTAGCAGCTTTTTTACGAGGCGCTGGTGCTTGTGGTTTCAGTTCTTCTTGGCGACCACCAATTACTTCGCCTTTGAAGATCCAAACCTTTACACCGATCACACCGTAGGTGGTGTGAGCTTCGTAGTTGGCATAGTCGATGTCGGCACGCAGGGTGTGCAGTGGCACACGACCTTCGCGATACCATTCAGTACGTGCGATTTCAGCACCGCCGAGACGACCGCTCACTTGGATTTTGATGCCTTTGGCACCAATGCGCATTGCGTTCTGTACAGCGCGCTTCATAGCGCGACGGAACATAACGCGACGCTCCAGCTGCTGAGCTACGCTCTGCGCAACCAGCATACCGTCGAGTTCCGGCTTGCGGATCTCTTCGATATTGATGTGCACAGGCACACCCATTTGCTTGGTCAGGTCCTGACGCAGTTTCTCAACATCTTCACCTTTCTTCCCGATAACGATACCTGGACGAGCGGTGTGGATGGTGATACGTGCAGTTTGGGCCGGACGATGGATATCGATACGGCTTACGGACGCGCTTTTTAGTTTGTCTTGGAGATACTCACGCACCTTCAGATCAGCGAACAAGTAGTCCGCATAAGTCCGACCGTCTGCGTACCAGACGGAGGTGTGCTCCTTGACGATTCCCAGGCGAATGCCAATGGGATGTACTTTCTGACCCATCTCTTCGACTCCGTTACTTGTCAGCAACCTTGACAGTGATATGGCAAGACCGCTTGACGATGCGATCAGCACGGCCTTTGGCACGTGGCATGATGCGCTTCAGCGAACGCCCTTCGTTGACGAAAACGGTGCTGACCTTCAGGTCATCAACGTCTGCGCCTTCGTTATGCTCGGCGTTGGCTACGGCCGACTCCAGCACTTTCTTCATGATCTCGGCGGCTTTCTTACTGCTGAAAGCCAACAGGTTGAGCGCTTCGCCCACCTTCTTCCCGCGGATCTGGTCGGCGACCAAGCGGGCTTTCTGGGCGGAGATTCGAGCGCCCGACAACTTAGCGGCTACTTCCATTTCCTAACCCCTTAACGCTTGGCTTTCTTGTCTGCCACGTGCCCACGATAAGTGCGGGTACCGGCGAACTCGCCCAGTTTGTGGCCGACCATGTCTTCGTTAACGAGAACTGGGACGTGTTGACGACCGTTGTGTACTGCGATGGTCAGACCGACCATTTGTGGCAGGATCATCGAACGACGCGACCAGGTTTTAACTGGTTTGCGATCGTTCTTTTCCGCCGCCACTTCGATCTTCTTCAGTAGGTGAAGATCGATAAAAGGACCTTTTTTCAGAGAACGTGGCACTGTCGTATCCCTCTATTTACTTGCGACGACGGACGATCATTTTGTCGGTACGCTTATTACCACGAGTCTTCGCGCCCTTAGTCGGGAAGCCCCATGGCGATACCGGATGACGACCACCAGAGGTACGACCTTCACCACCACCATGTGGGTGGTCAACCGGGTTCATGGCAACACCACGAACGGTTGGGCGAACGCCACGCCAGCGTTTGGCACCAGCTTTACCCAGCGAACGCAGGCTGTGCTCGGAGTTCGAGACTTCGCCCAGGGTCGCACGGCATTCAGCCAGGACTTTACGCATTTCACCGGAACGCAGACGCAGGGTAACGTACACGCCTTCACGAGCGATCAGCTGAGCCGAAGCACCAGCGGAACGAGCGATCTGTGCGCCTTTACCTGGCTTCAGTTCGATGCCGTGTACGGTAGAACCGACTGGAATGTTGCGCAGTTGCAGAGCGTTGCCTGGCTTGATTGGAGCCAGGGCACCTGCGATCAGCGTGTCGCCAGCACTCACGCCTTTAGGGGCGATGATGTAGCGGCGCTCGCCGTCTGCGTAGCAGAGCAGTGCGATGTGAGCAGTACGGTTTGGATCGTATTCGATACGCTCGACAGTGGCGACGATGCCATCTTTGTCGTTGCGACGGAAATCGACCATACGGTAATGCTGCTTATGACCACCACCGATGTGACGAGTGGTAATACGGCCATTGTTGTTACGACCACCAGTCTTCGACTTCTTCTCGAGCAGCGGTGCGTGAGGAGCGCCTTTATGCAGCTCCTGGTTGACCACCTTGACCACAAAACGGCGGCCAGGGGAAGTCGGTTTGCATTTAACGATTGCCATGATGCACCCCTTCCTTACTCAGCACTGCTGCTGAAATCGAGATCTTGGCCTGGCTGAAGGGAGATAACTGCCTTCTTCCAGTCATTACGCTTGCCCAGACCGCGAGCAGTGCGCTTGCTCTTACCCAGAACATTCAGGGTAGTAACACGCTCTACTTTCACGCTGAACAGGCTTTCGACGGCCTTCTTGATTTCCAGCTTGGTTGCGTCAGTAGCAACCTTGAAAACGAACTGGCCTTTCTTGTCTGCCAGAACCGTAGCCTTCTCGGAAACGTGCGGGCCAAGCAGAACTTTAAATACGCGTTCCTGGTTCATCCCAGCAGCTCCTCGAATTTCTTCACGGCCGACACGGTGATCAACACCTTGTCGTATGCGATCAGACTAACTGGATCGGAACCTTGCACGTCACGTACATCTACGTGCGGCAGGTTACGAGCAGCCAGGTACAGGTTCTGATCAACAGCGTCCGACACGATCAGAACGTCGGTCAGGCTCATGTTGTTCAGTTTGCCCAGCAGGTCTTTGGTTTTCGGCGTCTCAACGGCGAAATCCTGAACCACGACCAGACGATCAGTACGCACCAGCTCAGCAAGGATGGAACGCATTGCTGCGCGGTACATCTTCTTGTTCAGCTTCTGGGAGTGATCCTGAGGACGAGCTGCGAAAGTGGTACCGCCGCCACGCCAGATTGGGCTACGGATAGTACCGGCACGAGCACGGCCAGTACCTTTCTGACGCCATGGGCGCTTACCGCCACCACGAACGTCGGAACGGGTCTTTTGCTGCTTGGAACCCTGACGACCGCCAGCCATGTAGGCCACGACTGCTTGGTGAACCAGCGTCTCGTTGAATTCGCCGCCAAATGTCAGTTCGGAAACTTCGATCGCTTGAGCGTCATTTACATTTAATTGCATGTCAGCTTCCCCTTAACCGCGAGCCTTGGCTGCTGGACGTACAACCAAGTTGCCGCCAGTAGCGCCAGGAACAGCGCCCTTGACCAACAACAGATTGCGTTCAGCGTCCACGCGCACTACTTCGAGGGACTGCACGGTCACGCGCTCAGCGCCCATATGACCGGACATTTTTTTGCCCTTGAATACACGACCAGGAGTCTGGCACTGGCCGATAGAGCCTGGAACGCGGTGGGATACGGAGTTACCGTGGGTGTTATCTTGCCCGCGGAAATTCCAACGCTTGATCGTACCCTGGAAGCCTTTACCTTTGGACTGACCGGTTACATCAACCAGTTGACCAGCGGCGAAGATTTCAGCGTTGATCAGATCGCCGGCCTGGTACTCGCCTTCTTCAAGGCGGAATTCCATTACGGTACGACCAGCGGCAACGTTCGCTTTAGCGAAGTGGCCAGCCTGAGCTGCTGTTACACGCGAAGCACGACGCTCGCCGACAGTGACTTGCACTGCACGATAGCCATCGGTCTCTTCAGTTTTGAACTGGGTGACGCGATTCGGCTCGATCTCAATGACCGTGACCGGAATGGAGACACCTTCTTCGGTGAAAATACGGGTCATACCGCATTTACGACCGACTACACCAATAGTCATGTTGTAAACCTCATGAGTGTACGGGGCTTTCACCCGCTATGGCCGCCCATTTCAGAGCGTTACACGACTAAGACCGAGTCTTAGCCGAGGCTGATCTGCACTTCCACACCGGCCGCAAGATCAAGCTTCATAAGAGCATCAACGGTTTTATCCGTTGGCTGGACGATGTCCAGAACGCGCTTATGAGTACGGATCTCATACTGGTCACGCGCGTCTTTGTTGACGTGCGGGGAGACCAGAACGGTGAACCGCTCTTTACGGGTAGGCAGTGGAATTGGACCACGCACTTGAGCACCAGTACGTTTCGCGGTTTCCACGATTTCCTGGGTTGATTGGTCGATCAGGCGATGGTCGAAAGCCTTCAACCTGATACGGATTTGCTGATTTTGCATTGGATTTCAGACTCCGGCTGCTATTCCCACCGGGCGCAATACGCCCGTTAAAAGGAGGCGCAATTCTATAGACGCCCCAGATAGGTGTCAACCCAATAAAAAAGCCCCCGCTGAGCGGGGGCTTTTTCAAAGCATCAAAGCCATCTCAAAAAAGAGATTACTCGATGATTTTGGCTACGACGCCAGCGCCGACGGTACGACCGCCTTCACGGATAGCGAAACGCAGACCATCTTCCATTGCGATGGTTTTGATCAGGGTAACAGTCATCTGAATGTTGTCACCTGGCATTACCATTTCAACGCCTTCTGGCAGCTCGCAGTTACCAGTCACGTCAGTAGTACGGAAGTAGAACTGTGGACGGTAGCCTTTGAAGAACGGAGTGTGACGACCGCCTTCTTCCTTGCTCAGAACGTAAACTTCTGCGGTGAACTTGGTGTGCGGCTTAACCGAACCCGGCTTAACCAGAACCTGACCACGCTCAACGTCGTCACGCTTGGTGCCACGCAGCAGAACGCCGCAGTTCTCGCCAGCACGACCTTCGTCGAGCAGCTTGCGGAACATTTCAACACCGGTGCAGGTGGTGACGGTAGTGTCACGCAGACCAACGATTTCCAGCGGATCTTGAACGCGAACGATACCGCGCTCGATACGACCGGTCACAACAGTACCACGACCCGAAATCGAGAATACGTCTTCGATTGGCATCAGGAATGGCTTGTCGATAGCGCGCTCTGGCTCTGGGATGTAGCTGTCCAGAGTTTCAACCAGTTTACGAACGGCAGTGGTGCCCATTTCGTTGTCGTCTTTGCCTTCCAGCGCCATACGAGCCGAACCGATGATGATTGGAGTGTCATCGCCCGGGAAGTCGTAGGTGGACAGCAGGTCGCGAACTTCCATCTCAACCAGTTCCAGCAGCTCAGCGTCGTCTACCAGGTCAGCCTTGTTCAGGAAAACCACGATGTACGGAACGCCTACCTGACGGGACAGCAGGATGTGCTCACGGGTTTGTGGCATCGGACCATCAGCGGCCGAGCAAACCAGGATCGCGCCGTCCATCTGGGCAGCACCAGTGATCATGTTCTTCACATAGTCAGCGTGACCTGGGCAGTCAACGTGAGCGTAGTGACGAATCTTCGAGTTGTACTCGACGTGCGCGGTGTTGATGGTGATACCACGAGCTTTTTCTTCTGGAGCGCTGTCGATTTTATCGAAATCAACGATTGCCGAACCGAAAACTTCGGAGCAAACGCGAGTCAGAGCTGCGGTCAGAGTGGTTTTACCGTGGTCAACGTGACCGATGGTGCCAACGTTGACGTGCGGTAGGGAACGATCAAATTTTTCTTTAGCCACGACAATTAACTCCTTGCCTAAAGGACTGAATCAGCCTTGTTTTTTGGTAACGGTTTCGACGATGTGCGAC
Organism: Pseudomonas sp. SDO5591_S426; assembly: GCF_054070755.1. Lineage (NCBI taxonomy): Bacteria > Pseudomonadati > Pseudomonadota > Gammaproteobacteria > Pseudomonadales > Pseudomonadaceae > Pseudomonas > Pseudomonas sp. SDO5591_S426. Next base: position 24,207 of record NZ_JBSVXD010000034.1, read on the forward strand.
GGAGCCGTATTGTATTTTTTGAATTCCATAGAGTAGCTTGCGCGACCCTGGGACATCGAACGAACATCGGTCGCATAACCGAACATCTCGCCCAACGGAACTTCAGCACGGATAACCTTACCGGAAACCGTGTCTTCCATACCCAGAATCATGCCGCGACGACGATTAAGGTCGCCCATCACGTCACCCATATAGTCTTCAGGCGTAACAACCTCTACCGCCATGATCGGCTCGAGCAACTCACCACCGCCCTTCTGGGCCAGTTGCTTGGTCGCCATGGAAGCAGCCACCTTAAACGCCATCTCGTTCGAGTCGACGTCGTGGTAAGAACCATCAAACACGGTAGCCTTCAGGCCGATCAGCGGATAGCCGGCAACAACACCGTTCTTCATCTGCTCTTCGATACCCTTCTGGATAGCCGGGATGTATTCCTTAGGAACCACACCACCCACTACTTCGTTCAGGAATTGCAGACCTTCCTGACCTTCGTCAGCAGGTGCAAAGCGAATCCAGCAGTGACCGAACTGGCCACGACCGCCGGACTGACGAACGAACTTGCCTTCGATTTCGCAGCTCTTCGTGATGCGCTCACGATAGGAAACCTGAGGCTTACCGATGTTGGCTTCGACGTTGAACTCACGGCGCATCCGGTCAACCAGGATGTCCAGGTGCAGCTCGCCCATGCCAGAGATGATCGTTTGACCAGTCTCTTCATCAGTTTTGACGCGGAAAGACGGGTCTTCCTGAGCAAGTTTGCCCAGAGCGATACCCATTTTTTCCTGGTCATCCTTGGTCTTAGGCTCAACGGCAACCGAAATAACCGGCTCCGGGAAGTCCATGCGAACCAGGATGATTGGCTTGTCAGCGTTGCACAAAGTTTCACCAGTGGTGACGTCCTTCATGCCGATCAAGGCCGCGATGTCGCCAGCGCGTACTTCCTTGATTTCTTCACGGGCGTTTGCGTGCATTTGCACCATACGACCCACGCGCTCTTTCTTGCCTTTAACCGAGTTGATCACACCGTCGCCGGATGCCAACACGCCCGAGTAAACGCGGACGAAGGTCAAAGTACCCACGAATGGGTCGGTAGCGATCTTGAACGCCAGAGCCGAGAACGGCTCGTTGTCGTCTGCATGACGCTCCATTTCTTCTTCCTCGTTATCAGGGTTGGAACCCTTGATAGCAGGAATGTCGACAGGAGCAGGCAGGTAGTCGATAACGGCGTCGAGAACCAGGGGAACACCCTTGTTCTTGAAGGAAGAACCGCAAACAGCCAGAACGATCTCACCAGCGATAGTACGCTGACGCAGAGCACCCTTGATTTCCTCGATGGTGAGCTCTTCGCCCTCGAGGTACTTGTTCATCAGCTCTTCACTGGCTTCAGCCGCAGCCTCAACCATGTTGCTACGCCACTCTTCAGCCAGCTCCTGCAATTCAGCAGGGATAGCTTCGCGACGTGGAGTCATGCCTTTGTCAGCATCGTTCCAGTAAACCGCTTCCATGGACATCAGATCGATCTGACCCTGGAAGTTGTCTTCGGAACCGATAGCCAACTGGATAGGCACCGGAGTGTGACCCAGACGCTGCTTGATCTGAGCGATCACGCGCAGGAAGTTCGCGCCGGCACGGTCCATTTTGTTCACGTAAACAATACGTGGAACACCGTACTTGTTGGCTTGACGCCATACGGTTTCGGACTGAGGCTCAACGCCGGAAGTGCCGCAGAACACAACGACCGCGCCGTCGAGTACACGCAGGGAGCGTTCAACTTCAATGGTGAAGTCTACGTGACCCGGGGTGTCAATGACGTTGAAGCGGTATTGGTCTTTGTGCTGCTTCGCAGAACCCTGCCAGAAGGCGGTAATAGCAGCAGAAGTAATGGTAATACCACGCTCCTGCTCCTGAACCATCCAGTCTGTGGTCGCGGCGCCGTCATGCACCTCGCCCATCTTGTGACTTTTGCCAGTGTAAAAAAGGACGCGCTCGGTGGTGGTGGTTTTACCAGCATCCACGTGAGCAACGATACCAATGTTACGGTAGCGATTAATCGGTGTAGTACGAGCCATAAAGCCCTCGCAAAATTAGTGACGCTAAAATTAGAAGCGGTAGTGCGAGAAAGCCTTGTTGGCTTCAGCCATACGGTGCACGTCTTCACGCTTCTTAACTGCAGCACCTTTACCTTCGGCGGCGTCCAACAGTTCGCCAGCCAAACGCAGAGCCATAGACTTCTCGCCGCGCTTGCGGGCGAAGTCTACCAACCAGCGCATTGCCAGAGCGTTACGACGGGACGGACGAACTTCAACCGGAACCTGGTAAGTAGCACCGCCTACACGGCGCGACTTTACTTCGACCAGCGGAGCGATGGCGTCGAGAGCTTTCTCGAAGATTTCCAGGGGGTCGCTGTTCTTGCGTTCTTTAACCTTTTCCAGCGCGCCATAAACGATACGCTCGGCAACGGCTTTCTTGCCGCTTTCCATCACGTGGTTCATGAACTTGGCCAGGATTTGGCTTCCGTATTTTGGATCGTCAAGCACTTCGCGCTTGGCTGCTACGCGTCTTCTTGGCATGGATAAGCCCTCAAACGGTCTTCAGGTTCGCTCGGAATCGGTGCCCTGTACGGGACGCCTCCGACCTTACTCTTATCGACTCAGAAAAATAGATAATTCAGTTCTTACAAAAAGCCGCTACTACTTAGGCTTCTTGGTACCGTACTTCGAACGACCCTGGTTACGACCTTTAACGCCGGAAGTATCCAAAGAACCGCGAACGGTGTGGTAACGAACACCTGGCAAGTCTTTTACACGACCGCCGCGGATCAGTACCACGCTGTGCTCTTGCAGGTTGTGGCCTTCACCACCGATGTACGAGGAAACCTCGAAACCGTTGGTCAGACGCACACGGCATACTTTACGCAGTGCCGAGTTAGGTTTTTTCGGCGTAGTGGTATACACACGGGTGCACACGCCACGACGTTGCGGGCAGTTCTGCAGCGCAGGTACGTCGGATTTCTCGACGATACGCTTACGCGGCTGACGTACCAGCTGGTTGATAGTTGCCATCTACTAGCTCCACTGTTGTCTTGCGACGCTATTGTCTTGCAAGAAAAGCAAAATGGCAGGAACGAATCCCCGCCAAATTTAGGGGTACAAGAGTCTAAAGAGGATCTTGTCCCCAGTCAAGGCAAGGCCCCGACCTCTCCACCCATCGAACCTCGACAAATTGTCTCGATACGATGAACGGAGCTGCCAGGGCCTTACGCTCATTTATCGCAGAACTCAGTTACCGCTAGAGTTCAGCGCTTCGGTCAGTGCAGCTTCCACTTCACTGGCGCTTACGCGCAACGGCTTGTCGGCATCACGGCGACGCTTACGCTCGCTGTGGTACGCCAGACCGGTACCAGCCGGGATCAGACGACCCACGACCACGTTTTCTTTCAGGCCGCGCAGGTAATCGCGCTTGCCGGTTACCGCCGCTTCGGTCAGTACGCGAGTGGTTTCCTGGAAGGAAGCCGCCGAGATGAACGATTCGGTGGACAACGACGCCTTGGTGATACCCAGCAGAACGCGAGTGAACTTGGAGACAAACTTGTCTTCGCCGCTCAAACGCTCGTTCTCTACCAGAACGTGAGTCAATTCCATCTGGTCGCCCTTGATGAAACTGGAATCGCCGGATTCAGCGATTTCAACTTTACGCAGCATCTGACGCAGGATGGTCTCGATGTGCTTATCGTTGATCTTCACGCCTTGCAGACGGTAAACGTCCTGGATCTCGTTGACGATGTACTTGGCCAGCGCACTCACACCCAGCAGACGCAGGATGTCGTGTGGATCGCTTGGACCGTCGGAGATAACTTCGCCGCGGTTCACTTGTTCGCCTTCGAAGACGTTCAGGTGACGCCACTTCGGAATCAGCTCTTCATACGGATCGCTACCGTCGTTCGGGGTGATAACCAGACGGCGCTTTCCTTTGGTCTCTTTACCGAACGCGATGGTGCCGCTGACTTCAGCCAGAATCGACGCTTCTTTCGGACGACGTGCTTCGAACAAGTCGGCAACACGCGGCAGACCACCGGTGATGTCACGGGTCTTCGAAGTTTCTTGCGGGATACGAGCGATAACATCACCGATCGCAATCTTCGCACCGTCCGCTACACCGACGAGGGCGTTGGCTGGCAGGAAGTACTGAGCGATAACGTCAGTGCCTGGCAGCAACAGATCCTTGCCGTTGTCGTCGACCATCTTCACGGCAGGACGGATGTCTTTACCGGCAGCTGGACGATCCTTGGCGTCGAGTACTTCAATGTTGGTCATACCGGTCAATTCGTCAGTCTGACGCTTGATCGTGATGCCTTCTTCCATGCCCACGTAGGTCACGGTACCTTTCATTTCGGTAACGATCGGGTGAGTGTGCGGATCCCACTTGGCCACGATTGCGCCAGCGTCGACCTTGTCACCTTCTTTAACCGAAATCACGGCACCGTACGGCAGCTTGTAACGCTCACGCTCGCGACCGAAGTCATCAGCGATGGCCAGCTCACCGGAACGGGACACAGCAACCAGGTGACCATCCACGCGCTCTACGTGCTTCAGGTTATGCAGACGGACGGTACCGCCATTCTTCACCTGAACGCTGTCGGCTGCAGAGGTCCGGCTTGCCGCACCACCGATGTGGAACGTACGCATCGTCAGCTGGGTACCCGGCTCACCGATGGACTGGGCAGCGATAACGCCGACCGCTTCACCGATGTTCACCTGGTGACCACGAGCCAGATCGCGGCCGTAACACTTGGCGCAAATACCGAAGCGGGTTTCGCAGCTGATCGGCGAACGAACGATCACTTCGTCGATGCTGTTGAGTTCGATGAACTCGACCCACTTTTCGTCTACCAGGGTGCCGGCTGGAACGATAACGTCCTCGGTACCTGGCTTGAATACGTCCCGGGCGATAACTCGACCCAATACGCGCTCACCCAGCGGCTCTACAACGTCACCGCCTTCAATGTGCGGAGTCATCAGCAGACCGTGTTCGGTGCCGCAATCGATCTCGGTAACAACCAGATCTTGTGCAACGTCTACCAGACGACGAGTCAGGTAACCGGAGTTAGCCGTTTTCAACGCGGTATCCGCAAGACCCTTACGAGCACCGTGAGTTGAGATGAAGTACTGAAGTACGCTCAAACCTTCACGGAAGTTCGCGGTAATCGGCGTTTCAATGATGGAACCGTCCGGCTTGGCCATCAGGCCACGCATACCGGCCAGCTGACGAATCTGTGCTGCGGAACCCCGCGCACCCGAGTCAGCCATCATGTACATCGAGTTGAAGGATTCCTGGTCGACTTCGACACCATGACGGTCGATGACTTTCTCTTTCGAGAGGTTGGCCATCATCGCCTTGGAAACTTCGTCGTTCGCCTTGGACCAAAGGTCGATCACTTTGTTGTACTTCTCGCCCTGGGTTACCAGGCCGGAGGCGTACTGGCTTTCGATCTCTTTCACTTCATCAGTAGCAGCATTGATGATGCGGGCTTTTTCATCCGGGATAACGAAGTCGTTAACACCGATGGAAACGCCGGAAATGGTCGAATAAGCAAAACCGGTGTACATCAACTGGTCAGCGAAGATCACGGTCTCTTTCAAACCAACCACGCGGTAGCACTGGTTGATCAGCTTGGAGATCGCCTTTTTCTTCATCGGCAGGTTGACGACGTCGTACGACAGACCTTTTGGCACAACCTGGAACAACAGGGCACGGCCGACAGTAGTGTCGACGATACGGGTGTTGCTCACGCTGCCGCCATCACGGTCGTTGACGGTTTCGTTGATCCGCACCTTGACCTTGGCGTGCAGTGCGGCTTCGCCGGCACGGAACACACGGTCAACTTCCTGCAGATCCGCGAACACACGACCTTCGCCTTTGGCGTTGATCGCTTCACGAGTCATGTAGTACAGACCCAATACAACGTCCTGCGACGGAACGATGATTGGCTCACCGTTGGCTGGCGACAGAATGTTGTTGGTCGACATCATCAACGCACGCGCTTCGAGCTGGGCTTCCAGCGTCAGCGGTACGTGCACGGCCATTTGGTCGCCGTCGAAGTCGGCGTTGTACGCGGCGCACACCAGAGGGTGCAGCTGGATAGCCTTACCTTCGATCAGTACCGGTTCAAACGCCTGGATACCCAGACGGTGAAGGGTCGGTGCACGGTTGAGAAGAACCGGGTGTTCGCGAATCACTTCAGCGAGAACGTCCCAAACTTCCGGCAGCTCGCGCTCGACCATCTTCTTGGCAGCTTTGATGGTGGTAGCGAGACCACGCATTTCCAGCTTGCCGAAGATGAACGGCTTGAACAGCTCGAGAGCCATTTTCTTCGGCAGACCGCACTGGTGCAGACGCAGGGTCGGACCTACGGTAATTACCGAACGACCCGAGTAGTCAACACGCTTACCGAGCAAGTTCTGACGGAAACGACCCTGCTTACCCTTGATCATGTCAGCCAGGGATTTCAGAGGACGCTTGTTCGAACCGGTGATCGCACGGCCACGACGGCCGTTGTCGAGCAGTGCGTCGACAGCTTCCTGCAACATACGCTTTTCGTTGCGCACGATGATGTCCGGAGCGGACAGATCCAGCAGGCGCTTCAAACGGTTGTTACGGTTGATCACTCGACGATACAGATCGTTGAGGTCGGAAGTCGCGAAGCGACCGCCATCCAGCGGGACCAGTGGACGCAGATCTGGCGGCAGAACCGGCAGAACGGTCAGCACCATCCACTCTGGCAGGTTGCCGGAACCCTGGAAGGCTTCCATCAACTTCAGACGCTTGGACAGCTTCTTGATCTTGGTTTCGGAGTTGGTTTGCGGAATTTCTTCACGCAGACGGCCAATCTCGTGCTCCAGGTCGATAGCGTGCAGCAGTTCGCGGACAGCTTCGGCACCCATTCGGGCATCGAAATCGTCGCCGAATTCTTCCAGCGCTTCGAAGTACTGCTCGTCGTTCAGCAGCTGACCTTTTTCAAGGGTGGTCATGCCTGGATCGATAACGACGTAGCTCTCGAAGTAGAGAACGCGTTCGATATCACGCAGGGTCATGTCCATCAGCAAGCCGATACGGGACGGCAGCGATTTCAGGAACCAGATGTGGGCAACTGGCGAGGCCAGTTCGATGTGCGCCATGCGCTCACGACGAACTTTTGCCAGCGCGACTTCAACGCCGCACTTCTCGCAGATCACACCACGGTGCTTCAAGCGCTTGTACTTACCGCACAGGCACTCGTAATCCTTTACCGGGCCAAAGATCTTGGCGCAGAACAGGCCGTCACGCTCAGGTTTGAACGTACGGTAGTTGATGGTTTCCGGCTTTTTAACTTCACCGAACGACCACGAACGGATCATCTCAGGCGATGCCAATCCGATACGGATGGCGTCGAACTCTTCGACTTGACCCTGGTTTTTCAGCAAATTCAGTAGGTCTTTCAAGGCCTTTCCTCCTGGCGGAGCAGAGAGCGGGCAATCCTGCCCCGCTCTCGATTCGCGTCACGTGTTATTCGGTTTCCAGATCGATATCGATGCCGAGGGAACGAATTTCCTTGATCAACACGTTGAAGGACTCGGGCATGCCCGGCTCCATACGGTGATCGCCATCCACGATGTTTTTGTACATCTTGGTACGGCCGTTCACATCGTCCGACTTCACTGTGAGCATTTCTTGCAGAGTGTAAGCGGCACCGTATGCTTCCAGTGCCCAGACCTCCATCTCCCCGAAACGCTGACCACCGAACTGCGCCTTACCACCCAGCGGCTGCTGGGTAACCAGGCTGTACGAACCGGTAGAACGAGCGTGCATCTTGTCGTCTACCAAGTGGTTCAGCTTCAGCATGTACATGTAGCCAACGGTAACCGGGCGCTCGAACTTGTTGCCGGTACGGCCATCGGTCAGCTGCATCTGGCCGCTTTCTGGCAGGTCTGCCAGTTTCAGCATGGCCTTGATTTCGCTTTCCTTGGCGCCGTCGAACACTGGAGTGGCCATTGGAACGCCGCCACGCAGGTTTTGAGCCAGGTCCAGGATTTCCTGGTCCGAGAAGTCATCGAGGCTTTCCTGACGACCGCCGATCTCGTTGTAGATCTCGTGCAGGAATTTACGCAGCTCGGCAACTTTACGCTGCTCTTCAATCATGCGATTGATCTTCTCGCCCAGACCCTTGGCCGCGAGGCCCAGGTGGGTTTCGAGGATCTGACCAACGTTCATACGCGAAGGTACGCCCAACGGGTTGAGGACGACGTCGACCGGAGTGCCATTGGCATCGTGCGGCATGTCTTCAACCGGCATGATCACGGAGACCACACCCTTGTTACCGTGACGACCGGCCATCTTGTCGCCCGGCTGGATGCGACGACGGATTGCCAGGTAAACCTTGACGATTTTCAGCACGCCTGGAGCCAGGTCATCGCCCTGCTGCAGTTTGCGCTTCTTGTCTTCGAACTTGTCGTCCAGCAGACGGCGACGATCAACGATGTAAGCCTGAGCCTTCTCGAGCTGCTCGTTCAGAGCATCTTCAGCCATGCGCAGCTTGAACCACTGGCCGTGCTCAAGACCGTCGAGAACTTCGTCGGTGATGTCCTGGCCTTTCTTCAGACCGGCGCCGCCTTCGGCTTTGTGGCCGACCAGAGCGGAACGCAGACGTTCGAAAGTAGCGCCTTCAACGATGCGGAACTCTTCGTTCAGATCCTTGCGAATCTCGTCCAGCTGGGACTTCTCGATCGACAGTGCACGAGCATCACGCTCAACGCCGTCGCGGGTGAAGACCTGTACGTCGATGACAGTACCTTTGGTACCGGTAGGTACGCGCAGGGAAGTGTCTTTAACGTCGCTGGCTTTTTCACCGAAGATCGCACGCAGCAGTTTTTCTTCCGGAGTCAGCTGGGTCTCGCCTTTCGGAGTGACCTTACCGACCAGGATGTCGCCTGCGCCAACTTCAGCACCAACATAAACGATACCGGCTTCGTCCAGTTTGTTCAGTGCAGCCTCACCCACGTTCGGGATGTCCGCAGTGATTTCCTCTGGGCCAAGCTTGGTGTCACGGGCCACACAGGTCAGTTCCTGAATGTGGATCGTGGTGAAACGGTCTTCCTGAACAACTCGTTCCGACAAGCAGATGGAGTCTTCGAAGTTGTAACCGTTCCAGGCCATGAACGCGATGCGCATGTTCTGACCCAGCGCCAGTTCACCCATGTCGGTGGACGGACCGTCAGCCATGATGTCGCTGCGCTGAACCCGATCACCCTTCCGCACCAGCGGACGCTGGTTGATGCAGGTGTTCTGGTTGGAGCGGGTGTATTTGGTAAGGTTGTAGATGTCGACACCAGCTTCACCGGTTTCAACTTCGTCATCGGCAACACGAACCACGATACGGCTGGCATCAACGGAGTCGATCACGCCGCCACGACGAGCCACGACGCAAACGCCGGAGTCACGGGCTACGTTACGCTCCATGCCGGTACCTACCAGCGGCTTGTCAGCACGCAGGGTTGGTACAGCTTGACGTTGCATGTTCGAACCCATCAACGCACGGTTGGCGTCATCGTGCTCGAGGAACGGAATCAGCGACGCTGCAACCGAAACTACCTGCTTCGGCGATACGTCCATCAAGGTAACGTCTTCCGGCGCCTTGACGGTGAACTCGTTCAAGTGACGAACAGCTACCAGTTCGTCGATCAGCATCTTCTTGTCGTTCATCGTGGCCGAAGCCTGAGCGATCACGTGATCAGCTTCTTCGATGGCGGACAGGAACACGATCTCGTCGGTGACCAGTGCGTCTTTCACCACACGGTACGGGCTTTCCAGGAAGCCGTACTGGTTGGTGCGCGCATAGGCAGCCAGGGAGTTGATCAGACCGATGTTCGGACCTTCCGGCGTTTCGATCGGGCAAACACGACCGTAGTGCGTCGGGTGTACGTCACGAACTTCAAAGCCGGCACGCTCACGAGTCAAACCGCCAGGGCCGAGTGCAGAGACACGACGCTTGTGGGTGATCTCGGACAGCGGGTTGTTCTGGTCCATGAACTGGGACAGCTGGCTGGAACCGAAGAACTCTTTCACCGCCGCAGCCACTGGCTTGGCGTTGATCAGGTCTTGCGGCATCAGGCCTTCGCTTTCAGCCATCGACAGACGCTCTTTGACCGCACGCTCAACACGCACCAGGCCAACGCGGAACTGGTTCTCGGCCATTTCGCCTACGCAGCGAACACGACGGTTACCCAGGTGGTCGATGTCATCGACGATGCCTTTACCGTTACGGATGTCGACCAGGGTCTTCAGTACCGCGACGATGTCTTCCTTGCACAGCACGCCCGAACCTTCGATCTCGGTACGACCGATACGACGGTTGAACTTCATCCGGCCGACCGCAGACAGGTCATAGCGCTCAGGGCTGAAGAACAGGTTGTTGAACAGGGTTTCGGCAGCGTCTTTGGTTGGCGGCTCGCCAGGACGCATCATGCGATAGATCTCGACCAGCGCTTCCAGTTGGTTGCTGGTGGAGTCGATCTTCAGCGTGTCGGAGACGAACGGACCGCAGTCGATATCGTTGGTGTACAGAGTTTCGATGCGAACAACGCCGGCCTTGGCGATTTTCGCCAGGATCTCGGTGCTCAGCTCGGTGTTGCACTCTGCCAGGATTTCGCCGGTTGCCGGATGCACGATGACCTTGGCGGTAGTGCGACCCAGGACGTAGTCCAGAGGCACTTCCAGCTCTTTGATCCCGGCTTTTTCCAGCTGGTTGATGTGACGAGCAGTGATACGGCGACCTTGCTCGACAATAACCTTGCCTTTGTCGTCCAGGATATCCAGGACAGCGATTTCACCACGCAGGCGCTGAGGCACCAGTTCCAGGCTCAGGTTTTCGCCTTTCACGTGGAATACGTTGGTGGTGTAGAACGCGTCCAGCACTTCTTCAGTGGTATAGCCCAGCGCGCGCAGCAATACCGATGCAGGCAGCTTGCGACGACGGTCGATACGCACGAATACGCAGTCTTTCGGGTCGAACTCGAAGTCCAGCCACGAACCGCGGTAAGGAATGATGCGCGCGGAGTACAGCAGTTTACCGGAGCTGTGCGTCTTGCCACGGTCGTGGTCGAAGAACACGCCCGGGGAACGGTGCAGCTGAGAAACGATTACACGCTCGGTACCGTTGATTACGAAGGTACCGTTCTCAGTCATCAGGGGGATTTCACCCATGTAGACTTCTTGCTCTTTGATGTCCTTGATCGCTTTGTTCGACGACTCTTTGTCGAAAATGATCAGGCGCACTTTTACCCGCAAAGGTACGGCGTAAGTTACACCGCGCAATACGCATTCTTTGACATCAAATGCCGGTTCGCCCAGACGATATCCGACGTACTCCAGCGCAGCATTGCCGGAGTAGCTGATGATCGGGAAAACGGATTTGAAGGCCGCATGCAGGCCCACGTCGCGGAACTGATCTTTAGTCGCTCCCGCTTGCAAGAATTCACGATACGAATCCAGCTGGATGGCCAGGAGGTACGGCACATCCATGACGTCCGGCAACTTGCTAAAGTCCTTGCGGATACGTTTTTTCTCAGTATATGAGTAAGCCATCAGCGTTCCCCAGCTTGGTCACCTGCTTGTTTGGCCCCTCCCGACGGGAGCAGCCAGAAAATCGTGCAAACCCCATGGTTTGCGCCACCGCATCGGGTGGTACAGCACGTTATCAGCACCGACCCAGTCGGCTGCCAATAACGGAAAAAGGCCGGTGGCAAGTGCCACCAGCCATCAGCCTGTCGCTTAACGCTCGGGCTGGAGGAGCAAAGTCGATGCTTACTTCAGCTCGACTTTAGCGCCTGCTTCTTCCAGAGTTGCTTTGGCTTTGTCAGCTGCGTCTTTGGCAACAGCTTCCAGAACCATCGCAGGAGCGCCGTCAACTACAGCCTTGGCTTCTTTCAGGCCCAGACCGGTCAGTTCACGAACTGCCTTGATCACGTTAACTTTCTTCTCGCCAGCTTCGGTCAGCATGACGTTGAATTCAGTTTGCTCTTCAACAACGGCGGCAGCAGCAGCTGGACCAGCCGATGCAGCAGCAGCGGTAACGCCGAATTTTTCTTCGAAAGCTTTGATCAGCTCAACAACTTCCATTACGGACATGTTGCCAACTGCTTCAAGGATATCGTTCTGAGAGATAGACATGAATCTAATTCCTGATATTGGGGACGGCCTACGCGACCATCGAAAAAAACAAAAAACGCGAGAAGTTGACGAGCCTTAGGCTGCAGCAGCTTCTTTCTGGTCGCGAATTGCCGCCAGAGTACGAGCCAATTTGCTGGTTGCGCCTTGAATCACGCTCATCAGCTGAGAAATTGCTTCGTCACGGGTCGGCAGAGTTGCCAGTACGTCGATTTGGTTAGCTGCGAGGAACTTGCCCTCGAACGCAGCTGCCTTGATCTCGAACTTGTCCTGACCCTTTGCGAACTCTTTGAAGATCCGGGCAGCAGCGCCTGGATGTTCTTTGGAGAATGCAATCAGGGTAGGGCCTGTGAACACGTCGTTGAGGACACTGAATTCAGTGTCAGCAACAGCGCGCTTGAGCAGGGTGTTACGTACAACACGTACGTAAACGCCAGCTTCACGAGCCTCTTTACGGAGTCCGGTCATCGCGCCTACTGTTACGCCACGGGCATCAGCCACGACAGCGGACAGAGCGACTTTGGCAGCCTCGTTGACTTCAGCGACGATGGCCTTCTTGTCTTCGAGTTTAATTGCCACGGGTTTAACTCCTGCTTGTTACCGTTTCATCTGGTCGAAACCTGATGTCGTTTTGGTGTCTGATTCGGTAAGGAACCGGGAGCACCATCTGCGTAGGCTTGAGGTTTAAGACTTGCGTCGCCTACGGTCTTGGATAGCCCCCGCCAGGCAGGGACCCCAATTTTTCAATTGCCGCAATCGCTTGCGCCAATCTGTGTCTTACGCGTCGAGCGAGCTTTGGTCGATGACCAGACCTGGGCCCATAGTGGTGCTCAGGGTAACGCGCTTAACGTAGATACCTTTCGAGGAAGCTGGCTTGATACGCTTCAGATCAGCGATCAGGGCTTCAACGTTTTCCTTCAGCTTGACGGCATCGAAGCCGATCTTGCCAACGGAAGTGTGGATGATGCCGTTTTTGTCGGTGCGATAACGAACCTGACCAGCCTTGGCGTTTTTAACCGCGGTAGCTACGTCTGGAGTTACGGTGCCGACTTTAGGGTTAGGCATCAGACCACGTGGACCGAGGATCTGACCCAACTGACCCACAACGCGCATTGCATCAGGGGATGCGATCACTACGTCATAGTTCAGGTCGCCGCCTTTCATTTCGGCAGCCAGGTCGTCCATGCCTACACGGTCAGCGCCGGCAGCCAGAGCCGCCTCAGCAGCTGGACCCTGGGTGAACACAGCAACGCGAACGGTCTTGCCAGTGCCGTGTGGCAGCACAGTAGCGCTACGTACAACCTGGTCGGATTTACGCGGGTCTACGCCCAGGTTTACAGCAACGTCGAACGACTCGCTGAACTTGACAGTCGACAGCTCGGCCAGCAGGGCAGCAGCGTCTACAAAGTTGTAGGCCTTGCCTGCTTCGATTTTGCCGGCGATAGCCTTTTGACGCTTGGTCAGCTTAGCCATTACACACCCTCCACGTTAAGGCCCATGCTACGAGCAGAACCGGCGATAGTACGCACGGCTGCTTCCATATCAGCTGCAGTCAGATCCGCGTTTTTGGTTTTCGCGATTTCTTCCAGCTGAGCACGGGTCACGGTGCCAACCTTAACGGTGTTCGGACGAGCGGAACCGCTGGTCAGACCGGCCGCCTTCTTCAGCAGAACCGAAGCAGGGGTGGATTTGGTTTCGAAAGTGAAGCTACGGTCGCTGTAGACAGTGATGATCACTGGAGTCGGCAGACCTGGCTCAAGACCCTGAGTACGGGCGTTGAAAGCCTTGCAGAATTCCATGATGTTCACGCCGTGCTGACCCAGAGCAGGACCAACAGGTGGGCTTGGGTTAGCCTGAGCGGCCTTCACTTGCAGCTTGATGTAAGCGGTAATCTTCTTGGCCATGAGGCACTCCAATTACGGGTTCAAACGCCTCGAAAGGCTCCCCGGTTACTTGCGCGTTTATCCCAGTGACGACAAAACCCCACAGCCTAAGGCTGCGGGGTTGGGATGCTTGCTCAACTAGACCTTTTCGACCTGGCTGAACTCCAGCTCTACCGGAGTAGAGCGTCCGAAAATGAGCACCGCGACCTGGATCCGGCTCTTTTCGTAGTTAACTTCTTCGACCGTGCCAGTGAAATCGGCAAACGGACCATCGTTGACACGTACCGACTCGCCCGGCTCGAACAACGTCTTCGGCTTAGGCTTGTCACTACCATCAGCGACGCGACGCAGAATCGCTTCTGCTTCTTTATCAGTAATCGGCGCAGGCTTATCAGCAGTACCGCCGATAAAACCCATCACCCGAGGAGTATCCTTGACCAAGTGCCAAGTACCCTCGTTCATATCCATCTGGACCAGCACGTAGCCAGGAAAGAACTTGCGTTCGCTTTTGCGCTTCTGGCCGTTCCGCATCTCAACCACTTCTTCAGTGGGAACCAGAATCTCGCCGAAGCCATCTTCCATGCCAGCCAGCTTTACGCGCTCGATCAACGAACGCATGACATGCTTCTCGTAACCCGAGTAAGCATGCACAACATACCAACGCTTAGCCACGGGACACCCTTAGCCGACAATCAAGGAGACAAGCCAGCCGAGCAGGGAATCAAGACCCCACAACAGCAACGCCATAACCAGGACAACAGCCACAACGATCAACGTGGTCTGCGTGGTTTCTTGGCGAGTTGGCCATACGACTTTACGAATCTCGGTGCGCGCTTCCTTAGCCAGTACAAAGAAAGACTTGCCCTTAACTGTCTGCAGGCCTACAAATGCAGCTACAGCAGCAATGACAAGCAATGCCAGTACGCGGTACAGGATCGGCGAAGCAGAATAGTACTGATTGCCAACAACGCCAACAACCACCAAAGCGACTACTACTAGCCACTTGAGCAGATCGAAGCGAGAGCCTTGAGCTTCAGCTTTAGGAGTCATCTATGAAGATCCTGTGAAAAGAAAGCCAGACACACCGAGTGAATCTGGCAGGTCAGGAGGGAATCGAACCCCCAACCTACGGTTTTGGAGACCGTCGCTCTGCCAATTGAGCTACTGACCTAAAACAAAATCAGGCCGACCATTATGCCGGCCCGAAGAAGACTTTACAACATTTTACTCTGCGAGCCTGACCGCACTTTCGGCACCGACGATCTAATCGCCCTCACCGAACACGAAATGCAATCCAGACCCTTAAAACAAAGGCAGATATTTTCATATCTGCCTTGTTATATGGAGCTCTTGAGCGGATTTGAACCGCTGACCTCACCCTTACCAAGGGTGTGCTCTACCAACTGAGCTACAAGAGCGTATCACTGTGCAAAACCTGTAAACTTGGAGCGGGTAGCGGGAATCGAACCCGCATCATCAGCTTGGAAGGCTGAGGTTCTACCACTAAACTATACCCGCGAGGCTTACAGCTCTCGCTAAAATGGTGGAGGGGGAAGGATTCGAACCTTCGAAGTCGTAGACGTCAGATTTACAGTCTGATCCCTTTGGCCGCTCGGGAACCCCTCCTAAGCGAGCCGGCATTCTACATCATGCCAGCCTTCTGTCAAGCATTTTTCTCATTAAAAACCTGAGCTTAGCTGCGTTGACCTCGCCTCACACCGTTGACCGTTTCCGGTGTTCGCTGTGGAGCGGGCGCCATTCTATGCAAACTATTCGATGGGTGCAACCCCCTCGCAAGGCATTATTTTATGTTTTAACTCATTGAATTCTTTAGAAAGGTTTATCAGCTGAAGATCGTCCAGCCAACGCCGGCTTTCCGGGGCTACGCGCAGCCAATATCCGGCGGATTCGGTACTCCCCCTGGGCAACACCTGAAACTTGACATCCATGCCAGTCAATCTGCGCTCAAGCCCCTGGGCGACGTCCTGACGGGTAAAACCGCCCACAAAAAGACATCCAGACTCCGCCGGAGCCGCCTTGCCCTTATCCTTCGCCACGTCCGGAGCCTCGCTCAACAGGCGAATATCCTGCTGAGATCCCCGATACAAACTCAAGGGTGTTACGTCCTTTGCGCGCAGAGGAGCCTCTTGTTGATGCCAGATGTAATAAAACACATTGAGGACAAGCAGCAGCAAAAACAACCAACGCATAAATACCTCAGGACAAAGGGCAAGCCATCGCCAAGCCTACAAATACCAGATCCGGCACCACCCTGGCGTCAGGCACCACCCCGGAGACCAGCTCCGCATCCCCACCCGTAAGGAAAACCGAGAAACCCTCACCCCAGTAGCTACGCGCCAACTCCAACTGAGTCAGCACAAACCCCCGAAGCATCAACAAGCAACCGCGCTCGACAGCCTCAACCGTAGCGCGACCCGGAACGAGATCCTCCAAAGCACGCTCAGCGGCAAGATCACCGTAACGAATTTTGCGGGTATGAGTACGCAGCTGATTACGCATCAACGGCATCCCTGGGCAAATAAACCCACCGAGATGCTCGCCATCCGTGGCGACGAAGTCAGCGGTAACAGCCGTACCGAAATCAAGTACAAGGCACGCGCCACCCGCCAAATGGAACCCGCCGAGCAGGGCGAGCCAGCGATCAAGGCCTAGCTTCTCGAACTCCTCATAGCCGTTACGCACACCGGACATTTCACGTGCCGGAGCCGCACTTACCACCGACACATCGAAGGACGCCCTCAACAGGGAGATCAACGCATCGGTTTCTTCAGCAGTCCTTACACTGACCAGCCGACAAGACCTGAGAGCGAGCCCATTCAGCGCGCTCAAGCTTTCCAGCAATGCACGATCCGAATCGACAACCCCCTCGCCCACAACCAGTTGGGCGCCAGGCTCGATCACGCGCCACTTGATAAAGCTGTTTCCACAGTCGAGCTCAAGAATCATTGCGCAACCTCAGACTCAGCTCTCCGCCGCTGAAAACCTTTTCCACACCACCCACCTTCAAGCGCAAGGCGCCCTGACTATCAATACCCAGCACTTCACCGTCTATTTGGTTAATACCGGCGATTAACGATACCGCCCGCCCCTGCCACAAGTGATTTTGCTCCCACTCCGCATGAACCGCCGAGAACCCGCCGGATTGATGAAGCGCAAGGTACTTCTGCAACATCTCACCAAGGGCAGCCACCAGGTGGTTTCGATCAAACATCCTTCCCGACTCGAGCCGCATGGACGTCCACTGCTGGTCAACCTCGTCGGTCATCTGCATGTTTACATTAATACCTACACCCAACACCACGTGACATACGTCGGCAGGGTCACCAACCAACTCCAGCAAGATTCCGGCAATTTTTTTCTGACCGACCAGAACGTCATTGGGCCATTTCAAACCCACACCCGGAACACCGACCTCACGCAACGCCTGCATGACAGCGAGCCCGACAACAAGACTCAAGCCCTCCAGCTGACGCATTCCGCCGTCAATACGCAGCACCAGACTGTAATAGATGTTTTCCGCGAACGGACTCACCCATTTTCGCCCGCGCCGCCCGCGACCAGCAGTCTGCCGCTCAGAAAGCACCAGAAAAGGCGCCGCCTGGAGCCGCTCAATGGCGCGGAGCGCTTCAGCATTCGTGGAATCGATTGAATCGAATACCAGGACAGGCCAGTCACAGACAGGCGCCAAACGCCTGATCTCCAGAGGATCGAGCAGCGTCAGCGGCGCAGCCAATTGATAACCGCGCCCCCTGACCTTATGAATGGACAATCCCAGCTCAGCCTCCAGATGCTGAAGCTGCTTCCAGACCGCACTGCGACTTATTCCCAAGGCAGCGCCTAAGGCTTGACCCGAATGGAATCGGCCATCTTTAAGAAGCTTTAACAACGTCAGCATGCAAGTCTCGCCTCACAATGAGGCCCGCATGATAGCCACGCTCCGGGCAAATGCATAGAAAGAGGGCGTGACAGATTTTCCTGCGGACAAAACAAAACCCCAACTGCTTTCGCAATTGGGGTTTCGGAATTTAATCTTGACGATGA